>CALBXO010000591.1 GCA_937890335.1 uncultured Pseudomonadota bacterium
GACAAGGAGCACCAGCACAGCGAGGACGAGGTTCGCTTCGTCGTCGACGGACGCGGCGTCTTCACGATCCACTCGGAGCTGGACGACGCCGTATTCGACGTGGAGGTGCAGCCGGGCGACCTGCTGATGGTGCCCGAGGGGACCTGGCACTGGTTCACGTTGTGCGAGGACCGGCAGATTACGTGCATCCGCATGTTCTGTGAGCCGGGTGGCTGGGTCGCCAGCTACCGGTAACCCGCCCGCTGGGCACCCACCCCGCCGACACGGGGGTTCGACGGAGGTCGCGTCAGCGGCCGAATTCGCGCCGCCCGGAACGTGTCATCGTCATCTCGCGCAGCAGATCATCAATCGCAGCGTCGTTGCAGGTGAAGTCCACGTGGGTGGTGTCCACCGTGAGCAGCGGCGTGTCGCTGTACCCGGCGAAGTAGTCCGTGTAGAGCGCCAGGAGTTTGCTGAGGTACTCCGGGTCCATGTCCTGTTCGTAGCTGCGTCCGCGTCGGGCGATCCGCTCCAGCAGGATGTCCAGCGGTGCGTGCAGGTACACGACCAAGTCTGGCTTGGGCACGCTCTGCCCGAGGATTGAGTACACGCGATCAAAGAGGCTGAACTCGTGCTCCCGCAGGGTCATGCCGCCGAACAACCGACACTTCACGAAGAGGTAGTCGCTGACGCTGAACCGACTGAAGAGGTCTTCCTGCGCGAACTGCTCCTGTTGCCGATAACGGCTGAGCAGGAAAAACATCTCCGTCTGAAATGCGTAGCGGTCTGCGTCCCGGTAGAAGTCCGCCAGGAACGGGTTCTCCTCAAAGACTTCGTAGACCGTTCTGGCGTCCAGGCGCTCGCTGAGCTTGCCCACCAGGGTCGTCTTGCCGACGCCGATGGCGCCCTCCACGACCACGTACCGAGGTAGTGCGTCGCGCTCCAGGTCTGCGGGAATCCTCTCCACGGACCCTTGTTGCCATCACCATGGGGACCGATGCAAACCGTAAGAAGCTTTAAGTGGACCCCCTTTCCGAGAACACACAGATTGTGGTCGGTGGCGACGGTGTCCGTCGTCCTCGTGTTGACACCCGATTGACCTCGCCTAAAATGCAAAACGGTCAACAAGAACCCCCCACAGGACTCTCCATGCGACAGACTCTCTTCGCCGCACTCGCCTGCCTTCTGGCTGTCCCCTCCATGACCCAGTCGGTCGAGGCGCGGCCCGGGCGCGTTGGGATGGTACCCAACGGCTTTGTGAACAGCTGCGGGACGTGCCATCTGGGCGGCGGCAGCGGGCCGCGCAACGCGTTCGGCCGCACCGTCCAGGAGAACCTGACCACGCCGGGAAGCGCCGGGCAGGTGCAATGGCAGCTGATCTTCGACATCGACTCCGACAACGACGGGTTCACCAACGGCGAAGAGCTCGGCGATCCCGACGGCACCTGGACGCCGGGCGACACCGCCGGTGAGTACCTTGCGCATCCCGGCGATGAAAACTCGATGCCCGATGTGCCGGCGAACAACGGGGCCAACAACGGCGCCAACAATGGTCTGAACAACGGGGCCAACAACGGCGGCAACAATGGTCTGAACAACGGGGCCAACAACGGCGGGAACAACGGGGTCAACAACGGCGGCAACAACGGCGGCAACAACGGCGCCAACAATGGCGACAACAATGGCGACAACAACGGCGCCGGCGTCTGTGGCGACGGCGCCGTCGGCGGCGACGAGCAATGCGACGGCACCGACCTGGCTCGGAACACCTGCGAGTCCCAGGGGCTCGGCGGCGGGACATTGGCGTGCGACGCCGATTGCGCTTTTGACACCGTCGGCTGCGATGACGGTGGCGAAGACGGTGGCGGGAGCGGCGGAGGCTGCACGGTGAGCGCAGGCGAGAGCACCTTTGGTGGCCTCGGTCTCCTCGTGTTGCTCGCAGGTTTCCTCGCGATTCGTCGTTAGGCATACGGTCCACTTCACACCCATCCACCACAGGAATTCACCCATGAACAAGACGATTGCGTTCGCCTGCATGGCAGGACTGCTCACCCTGGGCTTTGCATCGACCGCCAGCGCCCGCGCGCAGCGCGTAGGTCAGGTCCCCAACGGACCCTCTTTCAGCTGCGGGCTCTGCCATACGACGCCCTCGGGCGGGCCTCGCAATGCCTTTGGCACCCAGGTGGAGGCAAGCTTGACCGAGCCCGGGGCCGCGGGTGCCGTGGACTGGAGCGCTGTCTTCAGCCAGGACGCTGACGGCGACGGCGCCACCAACGGTGCGGAGCTCGGAGATCCGGAGGGTACGTGGGTTCCCGGCGATCCCTCACCGGACGAGTTCTCCGACCCGAACGATGCGGATTCGACGCCGGCGAGCCCTGACGTCAACAACGGCAACAACGGCGGCAATAACGGCGGGAACAACGGCGGGAACAACGACGGCGGCGACGACGGAAGCGACGGCGGTGGCGGCGGCGGCGGCGGGTGCTCCTCCGCGCCCGGCCAGGGCGGGCCCGCAGGGCTGGCCGTGTTCTTGATCGGCGCCCTCGTGTTCGTCACCCGCCGCCGCGGCTGAGACTCCCCGAGGACAAAGTGGCCCCCTCTTCGACCTCCCCACTGGTATCCGTGCTCGCTGGCGCTGCGCTCGCGCTGGTGGCCCTCGCTCCTGCGCCGGCCGCCGCCAGGAGCTTTCGGGTCAGCCAGGTGCCCAATGGCGGCGGCTTCGGCTGTGTGCTGTGCCACGTCAGTGGAAACGGCGGTGGGCCCCGCAACGCGTTCGGGAGCGCCGTCGAGGAGACTCTGGTCGACGGGAACGTCAACTGGGCCGCGGTCTACGATCAAGATCCGGACGACGACGGATTCACCAACGGCGAAGAGCTCGGAGACCCCGACGGGACGTGGACCATCGGCGATCCCGCCCCGCGCGTGGCGCCCACCAACCCCAACGACCCACGTTCGTTCCCGCTGCCGTGTGGAAACGGGGTGTTGGAGGAGGGCGAGCAATGTGAGGTCGGGGACCTCGATGGCGCGGACTGCACGACGCTGGGATTCCTCTCGGGCGAGCTGGGCTGCGCGCTGGACTGCTCGTTCGACACGGCCGAGTGCAACAACTGCGGCAATGCGTTTCGCGACGGGCAGGAAGAGTGCGACGGCGACGACCTCGGTGAGTCGAGCTGCGTGACGCTCGGGTTTGGCTCCGGCGACCTCGTCTGCACTCCCGGCTGTACCTTCGACGCGGGCGCCTGCAGCAATTGCGGCAACGATCTGCGCGACGGCGGAGAGCAGTGCGACCGGGCAGACCTGGATGGCCAGACCTGCTTGACCCGCGGTTTTGAAGGGGGCGAGCTTGTGTGTACCGACGCCTGCGAGTTCGACACTGGCGGGTGCACAGGGAGTCCCGAGCTGGTCTGCGGGGACGACATCCAATCGGGCGATGAGGCTTGCGATGGCGGCGATCTAGCCGGCCAGGATTGCGCCAGCCTCACCGGTGGTGTCGGCGATCTCAGGTGTGCCATCGACTGCTCTTTTGACCTGGCCGACTGCCGAGATCCGGACCCGGCGCCCGATGTGGGCGTTGATTCTGGTGAGGAGCCGGATGTGGGCTTCGACGCTGCCCCGGATTCCGACGACGCGGCGATTCCAGGGGCGGACGCGCCGGTGTCCCCTCCCTCCAACAACGACTCTGGCGGTGGCTGCAGCCAATCGGCCCGGCCCGCCGGAGTTTCCTGGTTCGCAACACAACTGCTCCGACGAGGACGCTGAGATGAAGACACAGACGCTTGCGCTTGCTCTGACCGTCGCACTGACGGGTGCGCTGGTTCCCACGAATGCCGACGCGCGGTCCAACCGCGTTACGCAGCTGCCCAACAACCAGTGGAGCTGCGGTGTCTGTCACGTATCGCCCCGCGGAGCGGGGCCGCGGACGGCCTTCGGCGAGGACGTGAATCGCACGCTGTCCCAGGGCAACGTGGACTGGTCCGCGATCTACAACCTCGACTCGGACGGCGATGGATTCACCAATGGTGAAGAGCTCGGCGACCCGGATGGTGTGTGGCGCCGGGGGGACCCCAACCCGCCCGGACCCGTGAGCAACCCGGCCGATCCGAACGACATGCCCGCGCCTCCCAACCCCTGCGGCAATGGGGTGGTGGACGACGGTGAGGAGTGCGACGGTGACAACTTCGGCGACGCGACCTGCGCGACCGAGGGCTTCACGACCGGTGACCTGGAGTGCAATGACGACTGCACGATCGACGCAGGTGAGTGCACCACCTGCGGTGACGGCGACGCGCAGGGTAGCGACGAGGATTGCGACGGCGACGACCTGGACGGCGAGACCTGCGCCGACCTCGGTTTTGTTGGCGGAGATCTCGCGTGCGCCAACGACTGCACTTTCGATGTGAACAATTGCGAGGAGGACCCCGACAACGTCTGTGGGGACGGGAACAAGGCCAACGAGGAGCAGTGCGACGGCGAGGATCTGGCCGGTGCTACCTGCGAGAGCCTTGGTTTCTCAGGCGGGACCGTGGCTTGCGCCGACGATTGTGAGTTCGACGTGACGGGTTGCGAGGACGAGCCGGGCAACAACGGCGGCAACAACGGCGGCAACAA
>CALBXO010000592.1 GCA_937890335.1 uncultured Pseudomonadota bacterium
AGACCGAGCACCTCATCGACAAGACCACCGGCGAGTCCAAACGCACCGTCCCGCTCACGGATGGGATTGAGGACTTTGACGAGCAGTGCCCCATCGGCCCGGTCGCCGCGCCCAGGAAGCCCAAGAGCACTCTGGACAAGCTCGGAGACAAACTCGGCGCCCTGTGGCCCTTCGGCGACGGGGAGGAGTGACGATGGCCCACTTCGCAGAGGACGCCACCGCCGCGTGCGCGCGTGAGGAAGACCCGCTGGCCCACGACCTTCAGCGCGCCTGGCTGCTCGTTGGGCGCCACTTGTCTCGCTATGGCTACCGCCTCGCGGTGGACAACGGGACGCTCACCGAAGCGTTGGAGGGTTTTGCCCATGCCCGCGCACGGGCCCGCGGGACCGCACCCAGCTGGAGCGACGCCGTGCCTGGTGCGGAGGAGCTCGACCGCCAACTCGCGGTCCTCGACACCGGCTGCCCGGAGCAACACCACACCCGGCGCGACGCGCTGCGCCGCCGTCTCCAGCTCGACGAGACCGACTTCTACCTGCTGATGACCCAGGCTGCCCTCGCGCTGTGCCCAGACCTCGCCCGCGCGGCGAAGCTGGCCCGCAGCGGCGACGCGCCGTCTGCGTTTCTGGCCGAACTACTCAGCACGGATCCTGCGGACGCGCGCCGCCTGGCCCGCCGTCTCGGGTCCTCCGCCTCGTTGCGGCGCCGCGGATTCATGGACGCCGACTGCGACGTGTCCGACGCGGTCCTGGACGCACTGTGCGGTGTCCCGCGTCCACTGCCGACGCCCCTGCGCGCATGGGTCACCGTCGCCACAGCACCCACAGGACCGCTGGTTCTGTCGCAGCCGGTTGACGTCGATCTCGACGGGCCGACACCGCTGCTCATTGGGCCCGCCGGCGTCGGCAAGGAGGCCGTGGCGTGCCGCGCTGTGGCGGCGATCCAGCGCACAGGCCAAGGCGAATGGCCAACCGCATTGTGGACCCTTGATCTCAGCTCGCTCCTGGCGTCGCGCAGTGCCCAGGCTCAGCTCGTACAGGTGTGTCTTGAGGCGCTGGTCGCAGGCGCCGTTTTGCACATTCGACTCCCTGCTGACCCGGTCGCGCCAACGGCCGTGTCTCCCCTGGCGGCCATCCTCGCCGACAGTGGCATCACGTGGCTGATGAGCACCGAACGGGAGGAGTCCGCAGCGGCACTTGCCCCGGCGGCCCACCGCATCGTCATGGGCGCGCCAGGAAGTGAGGCGCAGTACGCGCTGTGGTTGCGAATGACGGCGGATGACTCGCTCGCGCGGCAGATGACGGGCCGGTTCCGCCTTACGCCGGGGCGAATCGTCCACGCCGCCGCACACACCGCCGACTACACCGTGGAGGGACTCAGCAGGACGGTGCGCGACGGTTGCTCACATCGCCTCCACGACCTGGCCGACCCCGTGTCCTGCACGCACAGCTGGGACGACCTGGTCGTCCCGGACCGTGTGCGTGCCGCACTCGACGAGATCGCGATGCAGGGCCGCTTGCGCTTTGAGGTTCTCAGCGGTTGGGGGTTCGAGCGGCGGCTTGGCTACGGGACCGGGCTGGGTTGTCTCTTCTTTGGCCCACCGGGCACAGGCAAGACGATGACCGCGGGACTCATCGCCGCCGAGCTCGGACTCCCGATCTACCGCGTGGACCTGTCGCGCATCGTCAGCAAATACATCGGCGAGACGGAGAAGAACCTGCGACGACTGTTCGCGGAGGCGTCCAGCGCCCGGGCCATCTTGCTGTTTGACGAGGCGGACGGGCTGTTCGCCAAGCGGACCAAAGTCAAAGACGCCAAAGACCGCTTTGCCAATATGGAGGTGGCATTCCTGCTCCAGCAGATGGAGGCGTACGACGGCATCTCAATCCTGACCACAAACCTGGAGGCCGACCTCGACGAGGCCCTGCGCCGGCGTCTGCGGTTCCGGGTGTACTTCCCGGCCCCGGATGAGGCGGAGCGCGCCCGGTTGTGGAGCCAGATGTTGCCGGCGGCCGCACCGGTGAACCTCGACGACATCGACTTCGAAGGACTCGGCGAGTCCTTTGAGTTCAGCGGGGGCTACATCCGAAACGCAGCGCTGCGGGCCGCGTTCCGAGCGGCCGCCGGTGGCCACGCCATCAACCACGAGACGCTCTACGACGCAGCCCGTGCCGAAGCCACCGAGCTGGGCATGTTGGTGCGCCACGACTGAGGAAAGCGATGTTCCCCTTTCGAAACCTGGATGTCTGGCGCCGCGCCATGCGCCTTCGGGGCGATGTCTTCGCGGTTATCCGCACCTGGCCCCCGGCCGCGGTCCCACTGGGCAGATTGGCCATGGACGCCGGGGCGCGCGTCCCGTCCCACATCGCCGCCGGGTCCACCGCTCGCACCACCGACGGGGTCGCGCGCAGCGCCGACGCCGCGCGCGCGGCGCTCGCAGAGCTCGTCACACATCTGGACGGGGCCCGGTTCGAACGCTACCACTCCGAGTCCGACCATTGGCGGATCGAACAACAGCTGGCGACACTCGCTCAGCTCATGCGCCGCGAGTGATGTGGACCACCTGGGGGCCCAATCTGTGTTCACCGGCCCACGGCGGCCTACGCGGCGCGCTCGCCGGTCTGGACCCGCCAGAGCTGGGCGTAGAGGCCGTTCTCCTCGACGAGCTCGTCGTGGGTTCCAATCTCCCGCAGGCGCCCGGCCTCCAGCACGAAGATGCGGTCCGAGTTGCGGATGGTGGACAGCCTGTGCGCGATGACAATCACCGTCCGGCCGATGCCGACGTAGTCCAGCGAACGCTGGATGGCCGCCTCGGTCTCGTTGTCGACCGCGGACGTCGCCTCATCGAGTATGAGCACGGGCGGGTTCTTGAGGATCGCGCGGGCCAGCGAGATGCGCTGACGCTGCCCGCCGGACAGCTTCTGCCCGCGCTCGCCCACCATGGTGTCGTACCCCTCGGGCAGCGCCATGATGAAATCGTGGGCCTCCGCGCGCCGCGCCGCGTCGATCACCGCCTCGCGATCCGCCGCAAAGCTGCCGTACGCGATGTTCTCGGCCACGGTGCCGTAGAAGAGAAAGACACTCTGGCTCACAAGCCCCACAGCGCGGCGCAGGTCGTCCAGCACCAGCTCGTCCAGGCTGTGACCGTCCAGCGTCACCCGCCCGCCGGTGGGCTCGTAGAACCGCAGGAGGAGGTTGACCACGGTGCTCTTGCCGGCGCCTGTCGGCCCCACGATCGCCACGGTTTGCCCCGCTTCGATCCGGACATCAAAGTCGTCCAACACCAGCGCATCGCGGCTGGGGTACTTGAACTGCACCCCGTCAAAGACGAGCTCGCCCCGCACGTCCTGCTTTGGAAGTGGCACGGTCCCCGAGAGGATCTTGCGCTCCACGCCCAGCAAATCCATGACCCGCGTCGTGCTCGCCATGGCCCGTTGGTAGAGGTCAAACGTCTCGCCGAGCCGCGTCAGCGGCCACAGCAGGCGCTGGGTCAGGAAGACCATTACGCTGTACGCGCCCACATTGAGTTCGCCCTGCACCGCCAACCAGCCCCCGTACACCAGCGTCGCCGCGAAACCGACGACGATGACCATGCGAATCAACGGCGAGAACGCCGAGCTGAGGCGGATGGCCTTTCGGTTGGCGTCTCGGTACGCATTGCTGAGCCGAGCGATTCGCTCGGTCTCGTACGCCTCCGATGTGAACGACTTCACCGTGGCGATCCCCGTCAGGTTGCCTGCCAGTTGCCCATTGAGCAGCCCGACACGCTCGCGCACCTCGGCATAGCGGGGTGCGATGCGCGCCTGAAACCAGAACGACCCGATGAGGACGAGCGGCATGGGGGCCATCGCAAGGCCAGCCACGCCCGGTGCGATGGCAAAGAACGCCGCGCCGATGCAGATCACCGTCGTCGCCACCTGGATCAATTGGTTCGCGCCACCATCGAGGAAGCGCTCGAGCTGGTTGACGTCGTCATTGAGGATCGCGAGCAGCTCACCTGTGCTCTGGTCCTCAAAATAGGTCATGTCGAGGGACTGCACATGGGAGTACGCGTCCAGTCGCAGCTCGTGCTCGACGGTCTGCGCCAGGTTGCGCCACAACACCCCGAACGCGTACTCGAAGGCGGACTCCAGACCCCAGATCACCACCGTGGCCACGAGCAGGACCCACAATTGGGTCAGCACGTCCGTGACGCCCCAATGCGCGAGGACAGAGTCTTCCTTGGCGACGACCACGTCGATGGCCGCACCGATGAGGAGGGGCGGCGCGAGATCAAAGAGCTTGTTGAGGATCGAGCACGCTGTCGCCAGCAGCACCCTGCCGTGGTGGGGACGCGCGTACCGCAACAACCGCCGCAGCGGGTGCAACGCCATCAACCGATGCCGTTCTTCGAGCAGAACTTGTCCAACTGCGCGCCCGCCTGGCCCCGGACCTTATTGCGCACAAGCGGCGACCAGCCCAGCAAGAGTCCCGGGACGCCAAGGGCCATCTTGGACCAGCGGTAGAAGTCGAACACGTCGGTATGCTCCACGATCTTGCCGTCGCGGATGCCCATGGTCGCGTCGATGATATTGTGCACTTTGCGACCAGTGGCGCTGAAGGTGTACCAGGCTTCCCAGTGTGCCGTGCCGCCTGTAGCCGTGCCTTGCACATCGCTGAATTTCAGCTCCAGGTCGCCACCGCGCTCACAGAGCATCCGCCACATCCCGCCAATTCTGGCGCCGTGAAGCGCGGGAAACACCGGGTCGGAAAAATTGGCGTCGTCCGCGTAGCAGGCGGCCATCGTGGCGTGGTCTCGCTTGGAGAATGCCTCGTAGAATCGCGTAATCAGGGCTGCGTTGTCTTCCATAGGCAGACTCTACCCTTGTTCGGCGTCGCAGCCGAGGGTTTGGCCCCAGTTCTGGTCCAGCGCTCAGCCCGGCCGCTGGCCTTCAGGCGCGGCGAGCATTGCGTCCAGGTAGTCAGCGGCCCGCCGGGCCAGCTCGTCGGACGGGCTGCGGAACGACACCCTGAGCTCCCCCGTCGCATCCCCCGTGACCGTCACCGGAGACCCCTGACGTCGGTAGGGGCACAACAGCGCCGCGCGACGGGCGCGCTCGCGGTCGTCGGCGGTCACCGCTCGCTTGAGGTCTCGCGTCACCCGGACCAGCGCCGTTCTGTCCGGCGATCGCGTGGAAAACGGCTCGCGCAGCAAGAGGCGGTTGGGCAGGTACAACAGGGAGCCGTCCTCGCCCCTGATCTGGGTGCTCAGTGGGCCGAGCCGAACCACAACGCCCGATCGGCCCTGCACCTCCAGGTGGTCGCCCGCCGCGATCCTCCCGCCGGCTGAGATGGTGGCGCCGGCCATCAGGTCCTGGACGGTCCCCACGGCGCTCGCCCCCAGTATCATCAGCGCAACCACGAGCAGGACGACCGTCAGCAGCGGCGCAACCGTCAGCGAGCTCGCCAGCAGGTACCAGCCGGCCGCCAGAATCGTCAGAACCGTGGCAATGTTACCGACCCGCGCCAGGCGAGTCGCGGAGAGCAAGCGGCGGCTTTGCAGCCAACGCGTGGCGCGGCGCTGCAACCACGCCAGCAGCGCAACCACGACCACAGCTGACACCACACGCCACAGAGCCGCGCCACCGACGACCTCGCCTATCGCGTCAATCTCGGCCTGCAAATCGTCGGGCTGTCCCGGCGTCTCGCCGGCGCAGCCGGCCAGGCTTATCCAGACAAGGAGCAGCCGGCTCATGACCCACCTCCCAAGCGCTCCATTGTGCGCAGCTCCATGGTCAAGGGACCGCGCAGGTGGACGGGGATCCGGATCAAGTCGCTGCTGCCGCGCTCGACAAGTCCGGCGAACCGCAGAAGCTCAACCTGTGCGGCGACGTCGACGTCGTCGATGCCCAGATCCTGCGCCAGCGCGACAGGGGACATCGTGCCCAGCCGAACCAGCTCGGTCAGCGCGACGAGCGCCAGCTCCGGAAGCTGCCCCAGGAACGGGATGCCCTGCGTGAAGGGCTCCCCGGCGATCGCATCGTTGCCCTTGAAACGCAGGTGCAGCAGGTGCATGTGCAACACCCGACGGGGGTTGCCAGAGGAGGCTCCGGCCAGGTCATCAAAATAGGCGGTGGCCAGGCGTGCCTGCCGCTGGTACGGCGGCCACCGCAGTTTCCAGCGGCCCTCCGCATGGGTCAGCGACACCCCGCTGAGCCGGTCTCGCACTTCGATCATCTCCCGGACTTCAGAGCCGTCGAAGGGATTGAGTTGGATTCGGTCCGAGAAGATCGGGCTGAGATCGGCCAGCTGGTCAAGCTGGGCAAACGCGCCTTCACCAGAGACCACGACCCAGAGCACACTGGGCGGTGAGCCCACCAGGAGTTTGCGCATCTCGAGCAGCTGCTCCACCCCGCGCGGGGTGGGCTCGAACCAGCGCTGGAGACCGTCCATGACCACAACAGTATTGTCTCCGCGCAGCGCGATCTGCACGGCGTCCGAAGTGGGTTCGCACTCCAGCTCCGCAGCCATCGCGGCCACGACACCTTCCTCGCGGTTGGCAAAACGCGGGTCGAGCCGGACCATTCGCCGCGCGTCGACATCCATGCGGAACATGTTGAGCAGCGAGCTCTTGCCGGTCCCCTCTGCCCCTAGAATCAGCATCGAGCGCCGACCACCGCTCCTCCAGGCGGCGTAGACCGTCCTGAGCGTTGTCATCGCCTGGTCCCGCCCGACAAAGAAACGGCGGTCATCGACCGGCATCAGCGAGTAGAGCCGGGCGTAGAGAGGCGGCACCGACAGGTTGGCGGGGTCTGGCAGATGTTTCTCCAGATATCCTGCCATGGCCGCTGGATCCAGCTGCACCATGCCCGACCGCAGGCGCAGATTGAGCAGCTCCCGCCTGTGTCGAAGGTCACGTATCGCATGCCAGGCCCGGAGGGCGGCCACCCGCGCGCGGGTGCGAAGCCCACGCACGCGCAGGGTCGCTCGCCCAGCAAGCTGGAACAGTCGCGACCGGCCCATGCGCGCACCGCTGCCCAGCGACGTCCCGAAATCGGCTTCCTGCCGAATCGCCTTCAAGCTCTCCGTGAGTCCCTGTTCCGCGCGCTGAGCCGTGTCACGCATCCCATTGTCGAGCTCAGTCGCGAGCTCGCGAACACGAGCGCTGGCCCGCGCGACGCTGTCCCGCACGAGCGGGTGCCACTCCGCGGGGGACTCAACCTGGCCGCTGAGGGCCAGGCCAAAGGCGTAGGCGGCCACATGGGCGTTCTCGGCGAGCCTCTGCGGCGCCTCGGCGACCACCTCAAGGGCGGTCGCGTGCAGGCGCACGACCCGCACCAGGAACGTCTCGCTCAGGCGCCGCTCCATGATGTGGTGGAGACGGATCTCCTTGGTCACGACCGCCCTGGGGCTCACCGCCTCACTCGGCGGCGTGGTCGCGTCCACGCCGACTACCCGGTCCGGCGCCTCTTCCACCAGCGCCAACATCTCCTGACGCAGGTGACCGGGAAGCGCCTGCAGCCGGAAGCGCGCGGTCCCTCGCCGGATCGCCCGGCGCGTCTTGGGCCCATAGGCGTCCGCCGCAAGCTCCTGAAGTTCTCGGAGCCGCTCCAGGCTCGGCGGCGCGTCACCGAGTCCTTCCAGTACGGCGTCCAACCTCTCGGCCACCCCGGTTGTGTGCTCGACCAACGCCTTGCGGGCGTCCTCGAGCGGCGACGACAGCCGGCGGGTCACGGCGTCCGAGAGTCGCGTGTGCAGCCCGGCGAGCAGGGCGTGGGTGAAGACGGTCTCCTCTTGTGCGGACAGGACACTCTCCCACCGCGCCGGACGCGAGAGCAGGACCTCGCGCGCCTCGGTCTGTCGGGGTTCGACGCTGCCAAACCCGAGTGCGCGCAGCGGCACGGCCGGCGTATCGGCAGTCGCGGCCCAGCGCGCCGCCTCGTGGCCGCCGGAGATGAGCACATGGCGCAGGTCCAGCTCGGTGGCGAGCTTCGCCTGCGCGACTCGATTCGCGATGAGCTCCACCCCCTCCTGCGCGCTGATCCCTGCATCGACGACGCGCCCAACGGCCTCGAGATGGAACGACAGCGCACGGGCACGAGCGTCGAGGAGCGCCATCATCGCGTCCAGCGTGCGTCCCTGCAGTGAGATCAGCACCAGCGTCCGCATCGGCACACGGCGTGCGCGCCACGAGGAGTGGGGGCGCAGCCGCAGTACCGCGCGCCGCAGCAACCCCCGGACCCGGGCCATCGCGGTCTCGCCCCCACGCAGGCAAGCCGGGTCCAGCGCCACTCTCACAATGCGAGGAGCACCGTCGAAGACGGCGTCAAGCCGGTTGAGCCACTCCCGAACCCGTGCGGTCCACTCGGCGTCCGTCTGCGTCCACGGGCAAGGCGTCTCGCGCAGCTGGCCGGCGCCGGGCGCGCCGTCCGCCAGCATCTGCGTGGCCCGCTGGGCGCTCGCATCGATGTCGACGAGCATCTCTGCGCGAATGTCGGCCAGGAGCTCCTCAATGGAGCGCATCAGGGACGTGAGCCGCGGGCCCGCCTCGCCGGCATGCTGCTCGATGTCAGCCCACGGCACCGCCGGCGCCTCCTGCGTCTCTGGTTCCGATGACTCTGGCTTGGAGACCACCACCTCGGCTGGCGCCTCGACCTCATCCGCCGGCGCCTCCTCGACCGCCTCGACGGGTTCGCCCGTCTCCCCGCCGCGCTTGAGGGCAACACCCAGCGTGATCGGGCCCACAAGGAGGTTCAGGGCAACGAGCGCCATCCCGAGGCTCGAGATGGCCGTCGCGTACTCGGGCAGGGCCTTGCCCGCCAGCAGCACGAGCCCGAGCGTGACGCCAGCCTGTGGAATGTACGCCAGCCACGCGTTGGACTTCACGGCGGGCGACTCGCCCCCCCAACCGCTCCCGAACCGCGACGCCACCCAATAGGCCGCCAGCCGAGCGGTAAACAGGGCGAGCGCGACGGGCAACACCCGCAGCGATGCCTCCAGGTCGATCGCAGCGCCGGCGGTCGTGAAGAACACCACAAAGACCGGCAGCGCCACCACCTCCAGGGGGTGCAGGAGGTCGTGTTCAAATTTGGTGAAGTTGCGGATGACGAAGCCCGCGACGATGAAGACGAGCAGCAGCTCCAGGTGGAGAAACTGGGTCAGTTGGGCGACCAACAGAATCAACGCGACGACGAAGAGGAGCATCTCCTCCCGCACGAAACGCAGGTAGAGATAGGCGACACCGCCCACGAGCGCGCCCAGCACCAGGGACCCACCAATCTCCCACGCGACATGGCCCAGGGCGGCGGGATCGAACCCGCCATCCGGGGAGAGGAGCGCCTTGGCGATGGCCAGCGCGATGGCGAGGCAGACGACGACGACAAGGTCTTTGGCGACCGCGATCGCCAGCACCAGATCGGCAAACCTGCCCTTGGCTTTGGTGTCGTTGATCACCGCCAGCGCGATCGCGGGCGAGGTGCCGATGCCCAGCACGGCAAAGATGAGCGCAAAGGCCCACATCGCGTTGGCGTTCTCGAACCCGAACGGCGCGAAGAGCATCTCGATGCCGACAAAGGTTCCGCCGACCATGACCAGCAGCAACACGATCTTGAGCAAGACCGTGTACGTCAGCGTCCCGGCCACTCGCCGGATTGCCTTGATGTCGAGTTCGAGGCCGGCCGTGGCCGCGATCATTCCGAGCGCCAACGTGTTGAAGACCTGCATCTCCTCCACGACCGTACCCGACAGGATGTCGGTCACAGACGGGCCCAGCAGGACCCCGGTGACGATGTATCCCGTGACTCTCGGCAGCCCGATCAGCGTGCCAAGCTCACCGATGCCAAACGCGAACAACGCGATGAAGCCGATGCTCGCGAGCGTCGCCGGATCCACCTCCCCCGCCAGGACATCGACCTGCCCAAGCTTGAGCCCGAGCATCAGGAGGAAGAGCGCCACAAGGACAACGATGCGCCACATGGCCTCAGCCCCTCCGCCAGCAGTTGGGGTGCAGCACCGCGAACAGAGCGAAGATCTCCAGTCGCCCGGCAATCATGAGCACACACAGCATCAGTTTTCCGGCTCCTGGCACGAACCCAAAGTTCCGGCTGGGGCCCACGTCGCCGAGTCCAGGCCCGACACTGGCCAGACAAGCGATGGTCGCTGACATCGCAGAGTCGAGATCCAAACCCAGGGCGACCAGACCGAGCGATCCAACCGCCCACAGGAGCAGGAACGTCACCGAGAACACCAGGATCCCGTGCAGCACGGCCTCCCCGTACACGGAGCGACCAACCCGTACCGGCACAAGCTCATTGGGCTGCAACACCAGCCGCAGCTCCCGCAGGGCCAGCTTCATGAGCACCAGCGCGCGAATTCCCTTCATGCCACCGGCGGTAGACCCAGCGCAGCCTCCGATGAACATGCACAGAAACAACGTGTACCGCGCGATGTTCGGGTAGGTGTCGAAGTCCTCGGTGGCAAAACCCGTGGTCGTGGTGACGGCCAGCACCTGGAACGCAGCGTAGCGGACCGACTCGAGCACGCCGTCGTGGCGGGGAAGGATGCAGAGGGTGACGACCCCCGTGACCACCAGGTTGAGCATCAGGTAGAACCGGACCTCGGAGTTCCGCACAATCTCCCGCCAATTCCCCAGCATCGCCGAGTAGTACAGGCCGAAGTTCAGCGCCGCGATGAGCATGAAGACGATGAGGATCCAGTCGATCAGGGCGCTCTTGTAGAACGCGATACTTGCACCCCGCGTGGAGAAGCCCCCGGTGCCGAGGGTCGACATCGCATGGGCCAGCGCGTCGTACGGGCTCATCCCCGCGAGCCACAGCAGCAGCATGCACAGCACGGTCAGGGCCGTGTAGATGAGCCAGAGGGTGAAGGCGGTCTGCTTTATCCGCGGACGCAGTCCCTCAGTAACGGGCCCGGGCGCCTCCGACTTGAACAACTGCTTCGCGCTGACCCCCAGCTGCGGGAAGATCGCGACAAAGAGCACCACGATGCCCATGCCGCCAATCCAATGCATGAAGCAGCGCCAGAAGTTCGTGGCCATGGACAGGTTGTCCACATCGCCGACGACGGTCGCACCTGTGGTGGTGAACCCCGACACTGCCTCAAAAAGTGCGCCTGGAACGTTCGGAATCGACCCTTCAATCAGGAACGGCAGGCCGCCAAATACACCGAGTCCAAGCCACGTCAGCGCTACGGTTCCAAGTGCATCCTTGCGATGCAGTTCAGACGTAGCGCCGCGTCCCAGCACAAACAGGCCTACCGCGCACACCGCGGCAGCAAGGGCAGAGCCTCCGTACGCGGCGATGGTCCGTCCGCCTTCGTCGTAGCCGACGGCGAACAGGACTGGCGTGAGCAGCATCAACGCCAGCAAGCCCATCAACCGCGAGGTGTTTGCTGCTACCGTTGTGAGGTTCAACGTCGGGCCCCGGCGACCGCGGCGGCCAGTTTTGGAATGGAGCGAGGCAGCACCGCGAAGACCAGCACGTCGCCCGGTTCCAACGGACCCTGTACAATCTCTTGTCCACGGCAGTGCGCCACGAGCAGGGCGTGGCTTGGCACAGCGATCTGTCCCATGGCCGTCGGGCCGCCCTCCGGAACCACGAACTCCACCACCGCGTGCTGCGTCCCAGGCAGGTGCCCAGCACTCTGCGCCCTGTCGGCGACCGCCGCCGTGGCCATCATGCGGGCCGTGACCTCGTGCCGACTGACCACACCGTCAATCCCGAGATGCTGGTAGATGTCGCTGTACCCCGGACGGTGCACGACGGTGAGGGTGTGCGGGACGCCGAGCTGTCGAGAGACCAGCGCGACCATCAGGTTGACCTCATCCGTCTGGGTGACCGCGACCACAACCTGGGCGGTCTCGATCTGAAGATCCCGCAGCGTGTCGAGATTGGTTCCGTCCGCGTGGATGACGTGGACGCCGGGAAGGCGCTCGGAGAGGTCGACTGCTACCGCTCGGTTGGACTCCAGCAGCTGCAAGCGCGCGCCCGAGCTGCCGAGCTGCTCGCACAATTGCCGCCCCGACGAGCCACCGCCCACCACCACAACCCGGTTGAGGCGGCTGATGTGTCCAAGCTTGCGCAGCGCATCCGGGATTCCCGCCGACGGTCCGGCCAGCAGGATGAGATCGTGGTCAGTGAGGGACGGGATCTCGTGCACCGGCCGTAGGAAACCGTCCCGCACGACACCACGAACCGAGCATCCATCGGCCAGCTTGACCCCGGTCGCCGGTCCGTCAATCCACTTGGACTGCGCCGAGACCGGACACAGGACCACCTGCACGGCAAACTCGGCGAAGTCACCAACCCAGGGGACCTCAAGCGCGCGAATCTGTCGAAGGAGCTCATTGGACTGCAGCCGCGCCGGGCACATGACGGCGTCAATCCCCAGGACACCCCGCTCGATACCGGAGACCCCGCGGAAGAAAGCGGCGTCGTCCACACGCGCGATCACCCGGCGTGCCCCCATCGCATGCGCCATCGCGCCCACGGCCAGGTTTGTGGCATCGGACCCAGTGGTGACGTAGAAGACGCCCGCTTCAGCGGGTCGGGTCATCTCCAACACCGCACGATGCAAGGGATTTCCGACGAGAGTCAGTACGTCCAGCCCCTCCTCGGCCTCGGTGATGGCGCTGGCCTCAGCGTCAAGCAAGACCGCGTCGTCCCCTCGGGACGAGAAAAACCGGGCGAGCGAGCGGCCGACCTCGTCGGCCCCAACTACGACGACTCTCACTCTGCCACCCCCTCGGCCGCCGCCGTGTCCGACACGTCCACCAATTGTTCAGCCCCGCGCCCGATCTCCTCCGCGTCGCCAAGGACCCGGCGCAGCAGCCGCCCGGCGAGGACTTCCTGGACGACAAACGCCACCAACAGCGTCGTGAGGATGGTCGGCGCCAGGGATGGCTGGAGCTGCGCCAGGTTGATGGCGATCGCCACACTCACCGCACCGGGCGCCATCAGCCCCGAGCCAAAACCCCGCGCTGGCGGACGCTCCGTGAGCGTCGTGAGAGCCAGCGCAGACCCGACGCGTATCCCAACGAAACGCAACACGACGTAGAGCGGCACCAGTCCCCAAAGCCACAGAGGCGCCGGCGACCACATCGCGCCGGCCAGCACCAACAACACAACCAGGACCGGGTGCTCGAGTTTGTGCACCACCCCGACAAGGAACTGCGCCCGGGACGACAACAACGCCACAGTCGCGCCCGCGATCAGATTGACGAAAAGAGGCGAGACGCCCAACCCGGACGCCATGCCGCTGGTGAAGATGACGCTGCCGACAGTCGCCAGAAAGATACGCGGCGACGCGGTCTCCCGCCCGATGAACGCCGTGAACAGCAGCCCGCAGACCAGGCCCACGGCCGCACTCGACGCAAGCCACTCGGTGGTCGTCAATTCGCCAAGCCAGCGGATGGCGACGTTCTCAGCGCGCACGCCGGCAGACACCACACCAAATCCGAGGATGGCGAGCACCTCGCCGATGAGTGCAAACGATACCAGAGACTGCGTCACCCATCCGCCGGCGTTGAGCCCCGCAGCCATGCGCTCGATGCCGCTGACAGACGCCACAGCCGCGGCGAGCCCCAAGGTCGCCGAGGCGGAGATGCGCAGATCGAGGGCCGCCTCCGGGAATCCGAGGGTCACGGCCGCGAAGATTCCGCCACCGACGAGGCCAATCACCACGGCGGTCGCCAGAAGGCGAGCCGGCAGGGTGCTGGTGTCCCCCATGCGGCTGCGCAGCATCAACCCGACGTCAAAGCCCAGCAGGCCGAGCAGCAGCGAGACGAGCGGCTGGAGGTGATCGAGACTGGCCTGGTCGACGAAGTTGAGACCGATGGGGCCGACCAGCGCGCCGAGTGCCAGGTATCCGGCACCGCCGGGGATCGCAGCCCACTTCCCCGTGACACGCTGAAGCAGCCTGCCGGCCACAAACGCAAACACGACGACCACGACGAGTACGATGGTAGTGTTCACTGTCGCTCCGCTTGCCCCAGCGTCGTGTCTCCCATCGGCGCCGTGGATGCAAGCACTATCTGCGCCGCGGCTGCCGCGGGCTCCCCTTCACCCGCGCCGCGTGGCCGGCCCATGTGTCCGGGGAGATACACTGTGCAGCGACGGGCGCGACGGGCGCGTGCATCCGACGTTTCGGAATACCGCCTGTGACGGACCGGACCGTTCCACGGGCGCATGGCACGCGGTCTGCACACGGGCTGAACATGTCCTGGGCATTCTTCAGCGCAGCAGCGGCCGTCGCCAGCCTCATTGGAGCCTGGCAGGTCCGCCGTGGGGCACTTTCGCTGCCTCGCGCGGCCTGGGCGGTGTGCCTGGCCATTGGCCTGGGCTTGCTCGTCGGACATTGGGTCTCGCTCGCCTTCCAACCGGGGCGCGTCCTGGAGAGCCCAGAGACCCTCTTCCTCCTCTACCGCGGCGGCTTCAGTTCCTTTGGCGTGTACGGCGGCGCCGTCCTCGGCGTGCTCATCGCGACGGGTTCAGGCTTCTGGGCCTACGCCGACCGCCTGGCCCCGGGCCTGCTGGTCGGTGCAGCCGTCGCCCGTGGCGCCTGCCTGTGGCACGGGTGTGACTTTGGGCGCCTGGGGTCGATCCCCTGGGCCTGGGCGCACGCACCGGCCAGCCCCGCATTCCGCCACCAGGTCGGCCTCGGCATCTTGGACCCCCACGCCGGCGCGGCCCTCCCTACACACCCATTCGCGCTGTACGAAGCCCTTCCGGTGCTGGGCATTGGACTCGCCGCGCTGGCGTTCCCCACGATCTTCGGACGGCGCACTGGGCAGCGGGCCGCGGGTTGCGCGGCGATGTACTGCGGGGCCCGCGCTGTGGCGGAGCATTGGCGCGGCGGCGCCGACCCCACGTTTGGCATCACAACCATGCAGCTGATGTGCCTCGGCGGACTCGTCGTCGCGCTCCTGTTTCTGAGAGGACTTGCAGATGAACCGGAAGACGCGATGGCACCACGGTATCCTGGCGTCGCTGGTGGTGGCGCTCACCGGCTACCTGGCGTGCGTGGATGACCGCGAAGTCGACCCTGACGTCGACACCCTGCGCGACTCCCTCTCGCTCGAGCCCACATGGCTTGCCGGCCTCCCCGACGCCGAGCGTGACCGGCTGCAGC
>CALBXO010000593.1 GCA_937890335.1 uncultured Pseudomonadota bacterium
ATCTCACCGTAGCCGCCGAGGCTGTCGACTCCTTCCTGGATGCGCGCACCGCCCGAGTCGTTCATCCCGACCAGGGGGCACCCCGCGCGAAACGCCATGTCCTGGATCCGCGCGATCTTTCGCGCGTGCTCCTCGCCCAGCGAGCCGCCGAGCGCGGTCCGGTCCTGGGCATAGGCGTAGACGGTCCGACCGCCGATCTCCCCAAAGCCCGTGACGACGCCGTCGCCGGGGATGGTTCGTTTGTCCAGGCCGAAGTCCGTAGACCGGTGCCGCACGGCTGCCCCGACCTCCTCGAACGTGCCGTGATCAAACAGCTCGTTCATCCGCGCACGAGCCACCGGCAGGCGCTTTGCTGCGGCCTGGACCTTGACGACCTGCTCGACCTTGGCCGGCAGGGTCGCCAGCGTGCCGGCGGGCTGCACGTCCGACGCGGGGCCCGGGCTGCGCAACGGGGCGGCGGAGCCATCGAGAATCGGGTCTACGGTCTCATCGTTCGACATTGGACTCATCCTTTGCGTTCGAACCTGCTTCCGGTGCGGCCGAGACCTCCAGGAGCGGATCTCCTTTGAGCATCGTGTCCCCTACGGCCACACAGAGTCGAGTCACGACCCCGGCTGCAGTCGATTTCACCCGGTTTTCCATCTTCATCGCTTCCACGATCGCCACTGCGTCTCCGAACCGAACCGTCTCGCCAACCTGCACCATCCACTGGAGCACAATGCCCGCCATGGGGCTGGTCACCGTTCCGGGGGCTGCCGGGACCCGCCTGGGGTCCGCAGACACCGCCGACGGCAGCCCGGCGCGCTCCACGATGGCCTGTTGCAGTGCACGTGCCAGGGCCTGCTCCTGGGAGCCAACTTCTCCCATGGCGGCCAGATCGAGGTCTACAGTCTCCCCATCCATCTCGATCTGGACGCGCTTTACGCCGTCCGAACCGATGAGTTTGAGCTTGATCTGCCGATCTCCGACCTGGGCGAGCCAGCCCCGATCCTGAGGCGTCAAGACCACATTGACGGCTTGTCCATCAGCCAGGGTCACTTTGAAGATGTTCAAGAAGGACTCCCAGGGCGAAAGAGCCCGGTGTGGAACAACAGCGCGGCGACCGCTGCAATCCGCTCGTCAAGGTCTCCGGCGTTGGCTGACCGCACATCGGGCGACGCGTCGCACAGCAGGATCACCTCGGCCATGGCGAACTCGCCGCGCAGCCGAATCGTACCATCGATCCTACGTCCGCCCAAAGCGGCACACGCAGCGTGTGCCTGCCCCGACAAACCCACCTCCACGCGCCCGGTTTCACAATCCACCCGGCGGACGGTGACCTCCAGAGTGGACAGCGCCAATCCCTTGCCCAACGCCTTGGTCACCGACTCCTTGATGGCCCAGAGCGCGGTAATCCGCTGGGCCTCCGTCGTCGCTCCAGGAATCTCGAGCGCGATCTCCGACGGCTCAAAATTGTCGCGGACAAATGTGGCGCTGCGCGCCTCGACGGTCTCAAAGTCCAGGCCGGGTCGCGCACCGGAACCGAGAACCACACAGACCCCGGCGACCCCCGCCGAATGCGTCAACGAGATCGGGGGCAACGCAACGTCCCAACCCGCGTGCAGCAGAGAGCGTACGTGTGCGTAGGGTTCGCCGCTGGCACGGTGAGCAATCTCGATGTCGGGCAGGCCGAGCGAGACGCCGTAGAAATCCAACAGGTACTCGCGGGCAGCGTCCTTGGCCAACACCCGCGCTGCCAGCCACTCGCGCCGCCGCTGCGGGCTGCGCAGCCGGTTGAGACTCGCGCGCTCCGTCTCCGAGAGCAGCGCCTCCGGCGTGAGCGCCAGCCGCTCCAGCCACCCGACCGCCTCCTCGGCGCGGAGGCTGCGCTGCATGGTGCGAACACGATCGCCGAGGACGAGTCGCTCCGCTTCTCCCGCGGGACGATGGCCAATGAGCTCGATCCCGTCGCACCGCAGAACCAGCTCGCCACCGGCCCACGCCTCCACCGTCGCAGTGAGTCGCTCGGTACTCCCAGCGTGCACCTCAACCCGCAGGGCAATCTCCTCACCCACGGCGTGTGGACGGTAGTACCGCACGCTGCCGATGGCGACAGGGAGGTAGCTGAACTGGTAGTGCGCCATGCCCCAGATGCCCACGGCTTGAAGGGCCATCTCGACCACCATGGGTGCCGCCAGAATGTCCGCGTTGCGGCCTCCCTCGGTCAGCTCGCCCTCAGGCTGACGGCCACGGGCCACGACCGCTGTCTCGCCGACGAGCCCTGCACTCTCGAGCACCTCAAACAGGCCGGTGTGGAACATGCGCTCGTAGATGGCGGCCTTGCCTGGCCCCGCCCGAAACACCTGCTCCACATCGATGGTCAGCGGCACCGGCGGCGCCTCCGCGCCGGGCGCCAGCTGCGCGACGCAGCGGTAGTGCTCCGTCTCCAGCAGCCGACCCGTCTTCGTCCGGCGCTGCGTCTCCACCCTGCACGTCACGCTCTGCACACCGCCCGACGCGCCCGAGGCATCGCACTCGGCGGTCACATGAACCGTCACGGCTTCATCGCGGTGCAGCTTGATGGCACGCAGGAACTCCACCTCATCGACCCCGCGGACAACGAGGGCCGGACACAGAAGCCTCGCGGCCTCTGCCATCAACTCAACGCCCATGACGCCGGGCACCAAGGCGGTCCCGTCGTAGATGTGGCCGCGAAGGAAGTGATCGCTCTCAAGACTCAGCACGCGTGTCGCGGTCAAACGACGGCCCGGTTCGAGAGCGGTCACCATGTCCAGCAGCGGGCTTCCCTCCGTGGACGGCAACCCGGCGGTCACCGTCACCATGGCGGCTGGCGCGAGGTCCCCGAGGGCTCCCGCGACGAGCACCTCGCCGTGCGCGCCCTTCAGCAGGAGGTCCGCCACCATGGGGGCCCCAACGGCCGCGGGAAGCAGCTCCACTCCGCGTGCCGTGAGGATCTCCCGCATGGAACCCTGGGTGGCCATGCCCACGTCGTCCCAGGCGGTCCAGTCAATGCACAGCCCCGTGCAGTGCGTCGCGTCCGCCGCGTGGACAAGCCGCGCCAGCACGCCGTTGGCGGCAGCGTAGTCGGTCTGACCGACGTTGCCGTACCGACCGGCCACAGACGAGAATCCGACGAAGGCCTTGAGCCGGTCCCCGAGGAGCCTCCAGAGGCTCAACGCCCCCAGTGCCTTGCCCTCGAAGACGGTGAGAAACTCCTGCTCCGTCTTCTGCTCCGTGAGGCGGCTGATTTCGACCCCTGCGCCGTGGATGAGTATGTCCACGGTTCCAAAGCGGCCCTCGACCTCACGCACAGCGGCTGTCACCGCCGCGTCCGACGCCAGGTCGGCGCTGAAGTAGGCCACGTCGGCACCCGCAGTGCGCAATCGCTCCAACGTCCGGGCAATCTCCTGTTGCCGGACGAGGGGCCGCAGCTTCGCCTTGATCGCCATGGGCGTGACGCGAACACCGTCGGCGGCGAGCTGCGCCTTGATCGCAGCCTTCTCCGCTTGAAGGTCGACGCGCAGAGGTGAAGCGTGGGTCAACGGCGTCCTGCCGAGCAGCGCCAGCTTGCACCCAAAGCGCGTGGCGAAGTCTTCGGCCACGAGCGCCGTGATTCCCCCGGCGCCGCCGGTGAGGAGCACGACAGTCTCGGCCCCAATGTGCACACCCGCGCCCTGCCCCACAGTCAGCGGAGCATCCGCGACCACAAACCGCTCGTCGCCGCGCAGACCCACATCCGTGTCCGCGGCGCATCCGGTCTCCGCCAAAACCAACGCGGGCCAGTGGGCGACAGTGCCGTCGATGTCCACCGTCTTGACGATGGCTCCGTCGAGCTCGCGGGCAAGGCTGCGGGTGACACCCGCAGCCGCCGCCGCCGAGGTGGCAGGCGCCGCGGCGTCAAAGCCAAAACGGCCGCCCGCCCGCGTGAGTGTGAGGAAGAACCCTGTGCACTCCTCGGCCTTGAACCGCTTCGCCAGGCGGAACGTCTCGAGGGCCGCTGCCCGTTCGTCACGCCCATCGATCTGGACGTTGACGACGGCGTCAAATCCCTCGGCTGCGTCCGAAACGACCGTGGCTCCCGCGCTCATCAAGGCTGTGGTCAACGCCGACGCTTCCGATCCGGAGCCGGCCATCAGCACACGGACCCCGGCGACGGCGGCAACGCTCGCACCCGCGCGCGCAACGGCAGCCACCTGACGTGGCAGGAACCGCTCGTCCCGCCACGGTGTCTGGGCCACGACGGGCGCAGGTACCGCCCCCACCACGTCTGCCTGCACAGGCAACGCAACCGACCCAGCGTCCAAACGCGTGGACTCGCCCGGCGCAGCGCCCGCAATGACAGCGGGCGCCACGATGGCCGGCGCGGTGGCATCAAGCGGGGCGACGAGCGTCGCGGCATCGACCGCCGACTCGCCGCCGGCACGCTCCACCACGTAGTCCGTCAACCTGGCCAGCGTGGGATAATCCGCAAGCCGGAAGTTCTCATCGCGCTCCAATCCGTAGCGCTCGCGCACGGTCGCCATGATCTCGGCCTGCTTCACCGTGTCGATGCCGAGGTCGGCCTCCATCTCGAACTCGGGCTCGACCTCGTCTGCGTCGTACCCGGTGCGCTCACACAGCACCTCCAGGACCGAGGCAAAGACGGACTCGCGGCCCAGGCTCGGCCTGGCTGCGGGCCGTGCAGCTACGCGCGCCGCTGATGGCACCCTGGGCGCCGGCGCCACAGGCGTCGGGGCCTGGACCGGTGCGACGACCTCCTCGGGTACAACCCGAAGGTTGCGGAGCACGACCTCGACGCGCGCGTTGTCCGAGTCCGCGCATCGCGCCAACCAGGCGCGCCAGGCGACCTGGTCCACGACGCGGTCCTCGGTCTGGGCCCGCCGTCCAAACAGCGCCAGCCCCAACTGCGAACCAAAGCCGGCCGCCAGCCGGAGCGCGTACCGCACATCCACATCACTGCCGTCACTCAGGCGCAGGTCGCCCAGGTCCGGGTCCGGCTGCGAGAAGTTGGCAATGGGCGGCACCTTGCCCCGCTGCAGTGCCTTGAGGGCGATGGCGTCCTCAATTCCGGCGGCCATGGGGTGACCGGAGAAACCCTTGGTGTTCGCAATGACCACCTGGTTCGCCGCGTCCCCAAAGCTGCGCCGCAGCGCGGAGATCTCCGCCGCCGCGCTGCCGCCACGCGCGGGCGTGTAGGTCTCGTGCGACATGAACATGGTGGACGCCGCGATCTTCAGTCGGTCCAGACCGTGCTCAACCTCGGCGTCGCCAATGAGCTGCTCTACCTCGCCGGCGATGTGCTCGACCTCCAGCCGGGTCGGGTGGAAGGCGCTGTTCGCGATCCGGGTCGCCAGGACATCGGCGATGGGCTCCATACCACGTGCGACCACGTCCTCGTTGCGCTCAACAACGAGCGCCACCGCGCCTGCACCAACGATCATTCCGTTGCGTCTGCGGTCGAAGGGGAGCGCCGCCAGCGTCACATCCGATTCCGTGGTGGCCGCGCCCGCGGCCAGGAAACCGGCGGTGAACCAGTCCACCATGCCGTCCGAGGTGATGTCGTCCGCACCCACGATGAGGACCCGGTCGGCGCGGCCAAGACGGATCCAGTCCTCGGCCATGGCCAGCGCAATCGTCGTGGACGCACACGCGCTGTTCATCTGGGTGTTCGGTCCCCGCGCTCCCACGTACTCGGCGATCTGGGCGTTGCCCATGCCGAGCACCTTGAGCAGGAATTTGCGGTCAAACTCGAACTCACCGATGCCCGCCTCGGCCAGCGTGGCCTTGCGCACATCCTCGATGAGCTTGTCGTATCCTGTGAAGGCCGACGCGAAGATGACGCCCATCCGGCCGCCGATGTGCGCCGGCAGGCGGTACCCCGTGCGCACCTTGCTGCCGTTGCGCGTGACCCGAAAGTCCGGAGCGAGCGGTAGGCCCGCGTCCCGCAGAGCGTCCAGCGCGGCACCGAGCGCCAATTGACTCGCCCTGTCCATCGCGGCCACGAGGCCCTCGGGGACCCCAAAGTCCGCCGCCAGATCAAAACCACCGAGCATCCCAGCCAGCTGGGGCACCTCGTCGGTGCTGTCCACACGGACAAATTCACCGCCCGACGGTCCCTTCTGCAGCCGCCGGATGTTCTTGCTGACGACCTTGCGCTTGTTCTCCTCGGAGATCGGTCCGATCAGGTTTCGGCCGGAAAGGATCGCGTCGTAGGGGTCCTCGTCCCCAAAGACCCGCTCCGTCCCCGGAAGCCCAACAGCGACGCCGCTGATGACAATGTGTGGACGGGCAGGCACCGCGGCGACACGCTGTGCGGAACGCTCGGTTTGCGCCTCCTCCACAACGTGGGTCGCGGCGTTGCGCTCGCCGAAGAGCAGCCCTTCGGCACCCAACGCGGCGAGCAGCTCGCGCAGGGTCTGACGGCCTCCCTTCT
>CALBXO010000594.1 GCA_937890335.1 uncultured Pseudomonadota bacterium
CGGTCGAGTTTGCCGCGCCCAACGGTCCCGGCACCCAGCGCGTGCTCGTACGCGTGACAGACCGGATTGACCAGGCCTTTGCAGAGACCACTCTGACACTGCGCAATGTGGCGCCGACCCTCGGCCAGATCACCGTGGACCCGGAAACTCCCACCGAGGGAGCTCGCGCCACGCTGTCCGTCGACGCCGCCGACCCCGTAGACGACGTGGCGCTGGCGTGGACCTACGGCGACGGGGAGGGCGACGGCACAGGGCGCCACACATGGACGGACGCCGGCGACTACACCGTCCGGGTCACCGCGAGCGACGGTGATGGCGGGACAGACGAGACCGAGCGCGTCGTCGCCGTCGCCTCTGTGCCCCCACAGGTGCTCAACCTGGACGGCTTGACCGAGCTTGAGGAGGGTTCAAGCGGGATCTACGGCGCGAATTGGCAGAAGGCCAGCGTAGACACCGCGACCACTGCGCTCAGCTGGGGCGACGGCCAACAGGCAGACCCGACCTCGCTCCCCGCCGGGACCACCAACGGCATCTTCAGCGAGGGGCACACCTTCGCCGACAACGGCACCTTCACAGTGCGCTTCACGATCACGGACGACGATGGCGACAGCGACAGCGACAGCATCGAGGTCGTCGTCACGAACGTGGACCCGACGATTACGTCGGGTCCCCCCGTCGTCGCCGCGGTGGACGTGCTCTACACCTACGAGCCCGACGTGCGCGACCCGGGTGACGACGAACTGGAGCTGCGCCTGGTCGCAGGACCGGACGGCATGACCCTCCAGGAAGGCGTTCTGGCCTGGACGCCCACGCCGGCACAGGCACTCGAGGAGGTCTTCGATGTGACGCTCGAGGTAACGGACGACGACGGCGGCGCAGGTTCGCAAAGTTGGACCATTGTCGTGGGCGGCGGCGCGGATGACCGCGACAATGACGGTGTCCCCGATGTGGTCGAACGACTGTGTGGCCTGGACCCCGAGGACCCGGACGACGCGGACCTGGACCCAGATCAGGACGGCATTCCGAGCGGGGAAGAGTGCCTCGCCGGCACCGATCCCCACGTCTCGAACGCACCTGGCGCCCTCACCCTCGTGGCCCCGGAAGACGGTGCGCGCATCGACACACGCCTGCCCACGCTCCTGGTCATGAACGCGGTGGACCCCGACGACGAGCCGCTTATGTACCGGTTTGAGGTCTATCTTGACCTGCAATTGCAGCAGCCTGCGGCTTCTGGCGTCCAAGCGGAGGGCGAGGTCCAGACCGGCTGGGTGGTCACCCGCGACCTGGACGAGAACGTGCGCTACTTCTGGCGCGCCAGAGCCGTTGACGCGCGCGGCGTTGGGCCCTGGAGCCCGGTCTGGCGGTTCCGCGTGGACGAGAACAACGAGGCGCCGTCCATCCCGCAGCCTCTTGCGCCCCGCAACGTGACGGACAGCGCCACGCCGGCGTTGCTCGTGGAGTTTTCGCGCGACCCGGAAGCGGACCGCATCACGTACCTGTTCGAGCTCTACGCCGACGAGGAGCTCACCGACCTCGTCACCGACGGAACCAGCGACGACACGGCGTGGGACGTCGACGTGGAGCTCGCCGAAGATACGGCCTACTTCTGGCGCTCCGCGGCCGAGGACGAGCACGGCGCCCGCAGCGACTGGTCCGAAGCGCTGTTCTTCCGCGTCAACGGCGACAATCGCGCACCGCTGGCCCCCACAATCACGCTGCCAGAGGCCGACGCTGTCGTCTCCGAGCTGCCCGTGACCGTGAGGTTCAACCCCGCTACCGACCCGGACGGGGACCCGGTGGTCCACCTCGCGCAACTGTCCCGCGACGAAGCGTTCACCGACATCGTCCTGGATGTGCCCCAATTCGAGACGGGGACAGCGCAGACCTGGGACATCGACCTGGAGGATCTGGACGAAGATCAGCCCTATTGGGTTCGCGTCTGGGCCTCCGACGGGCTGGCAGAGGGTCCGCCGGCGCAGGTGCGCTTCACCGTCAACGCGGAGAACACGCCAGCCCCGGCCCCGACGCTCGTCTCGCCGATCGGCGCCGAGCGTGTGGATCGCAACGAGACCCCACAGATCCCGTTCGCATTCACACCCGTCACAGATCCCGACGGTGACGACCTGCGCTACACCATCGCCCTCTACCGGGACGAGGCTTTGACCCAAGGCGTGTTCAACACCGGCGGCATCCAGCCCGATGGCGACCCCACGGTGCGGGAGATCGCGGCGCCCGCTGACGACGGCACCTATTGGTGGACGGTCCACGCCACGGACGCCCGTGGTCTGGACGGAGAGCGCGGCGGACCCGAGAGTTTCACGCTGGTCAGCGATGTGGACGATCCACCGACGGCGCCGGAGCTCATCTCCCCCATCGACGGCGAGCAGGTCGAGACCGACTCGTTTGCGCTCGTGGCCGCCAACGCCACCGACCCGGAAGGTGAGGCCCTGACCTATGGGTTCACGATCTACGCGGACGCCAGCCTCACGGACCCGCTCTGGTCCGAGGAGAATGTGGAGTCGGCGGATGGCGGTGAGTTCAGCGTCTCCGTGGAGGACCTGGCTGCGCGCCCTGGCACGACGCTCTCATGGACCGCCTGGGCGCAAGACCCCGCGGGCAACCGAAGCCCGATGACCGCACCCGCCTCCTTCACCTTCGGTGTCGAGGCGGCGAACAACGGCGGCAACAACGGCAACAACGGCAACAACGGCAACAACGGCGGGAACAACGGAGCCGACGCGGGCAACAACGGGGACGGAACAGACACCGGTGACGACCCGGTCACGACCTCCCCGTCACCCAACGACTGCGACTGCCAGACGCCGGCACGCCCCGAGCGCACGTCCCTGCTGCAGCGCCTTCTGCGGCGCCGCTAACCAACGGTTTCCCCTGTCGCGACAACCGGAGGATCCGCGGGTCACAACGCAGCGGGCCACGTCGTGCCGGCGGGCCGCGCTCGCGCCGGGCAGCGCCTCTACTCCGTGAAGTCAGTAATCTCGAGAACGACAAACCATCCGGTCTCGGGGAAGACCATCACCCACGCCTGGGTGTGTGCATCAACCGCCGGAAATGGCGTGCTTGAGAAGCTCGCGCGGCCCACAAAGAACAGCTCCGAGCGGGTGTGGGCCTGGGCGGCGGCCACAAAGCCGTCCATCTCCCGGAAGACCAGGTCGGAGGCGAGCTCGTCTTTGCCGACCTCACCTTCATTGAGCCAGGCGCCATCTCCCTCGAGTCCACCTCCGGCCAGCACGGCGTTGACAGCTTCCGTCGCTGTGGGAGGCACGTCGTTTGGCGAGTTGTAGAGGAAGGCAGATGCGAAGATCGAGCAGAAGTCCTCACAGACCTCCGCGCCGATCTCCACCTGCTCGTCCATCTCGTCACTGACGGGCGCGGCAGTCAGCGCAATGTCGGAGTCCGGCGACGCGAGCCGCTCGTCCAACAGGTTCGTGCAGGCCGGCAGCAGGCTCACGGAGAAGGCCTCGTCGCCAGCGGCGCACCACGCCGGAGCGCGGGTGAAGGCGTCCTCGAAGCAGAGGCTCTCGAAGGTGTCCAACACGTCCAGGTTGTCCCTGCAGATGGACCACCCTTCCGCGGCGGAGACCTCCAGGTCGGACGCGGTCTCCTCCACGCACTCCGTGAGCCACTCCTCAAGCTCCAACGGGCATTGCGACAGGTCGACGTCATCGCCGTGGCGGAGGCAGACGTTGTCCGCACAGTCCAGCACCAGCCGGTAGTTTCCGCGGCCGTCGCCGGTGGCTGTGCCGAGTACGACGAGGTAGGTGCCGGGCTCCAGCGTCACGTCGCGCAGGCGGGACAGGGCGCCCCAACCGCTGTCGTCGTCCCCCGCCAGCTTGTCGTCTGAGAAGCGTCCGTTCTTCTGCGGGCCGTAGAGGAACATGCTCGTGTCGAGCTTGCGCGAGCTGCCCTTCTGCGTGACCTCCAGCGTCGCCTTTCCCGCCTCGAAAACATCAAAGGTGTACGCCTGGAACTCCAGGTCTTTGGTGAAGGACCCCGTCACGGGCTCCTCGGAGGTCAGGCGGCCCAGCACTTTGACGCGGTCGATGACGTCTGTCTTGCCGCCGTCGAGGTCCGGCTCCACCAGCGCTCCTTTGCCGGTGTCCGCCTCGTCTGTGCCGCAGGCGCCCAAAAGCAGCCCAGTCGCCGCCGCAAGAATGAAGATTCCGTATCGCATCGTTGTCCTCGGCTCGTCTGCCCGCCCACCGGGCACCACCCCTGCGTGAGCAAGGCGCGGGCCAGACACCCATGCCCACCACCACGAGGTTTGCGGTAGCAAGTGCGCTAGCCAGGCGAGCTGCGTGGTCGGACGTCGATGCCACGATCCCGGACTGAGGCCGCGTCGTCAGCGCAGCCGCCAACCAGGGCCACGCGCGGACAGCGGTTGGATGCCCTACTCGCCGATGATCATGGGCGGGATCTCATCCTGGGTCTCTTCCGTCGGATGAACGACGGGAACCGGAGGGGTGCGGGCGTCCTCAGCCTCAAGCCGAGCGGTCTCCACGGTCACCCAAGCCGCCTCCACGGCGGGATGCGTGGGGACGATGACCATCGGTGTCTCGAACGGGGGCACCGTGGAGTCTGGCGCCCCTGTGGCCAGGAGGACACCGGCGGCCACCAACGCCACGGTCGCGGCGACCGCCAGGGCGCGCCACGCGCCCACGCCCGATCGCACCTCCGGCGCCACGTCCTGCGCAACGTCCTGCGCCACCTCGTGCGCCCGCGCCCCCACGACCCGGTCAAGAAACCCGTCGGGAACCGCCGGCGCCTCCCACGCGTCCAGCTTGCGCCGCTCCTCTGCTGAAAACTCTCCGCTCATGTCTGCCCCCAGCCGGTCGCGTCACGCA
>CALBXO010000595.1 GCA_937890335.1 uncultured Pseudomonadota bacterium
ACAACGGTGGCAACAACGGCGGCAACAACGGCATGGACACCGACGGCGTCGCCACCACGGCCGACGACGGATGTGGGTGCCAGACGCCAACCACCGGCGCCCGCTCACCGCTCGCGTGGCTGCTGCGTCGCTGACTGAACGGACTTAAATTCAGACTCGAAAAGAAATCCGTTTGCGTTCGCAGGGACGATACCTACATTCGCCGGCATGAACAGCAACGTACCCGCTCACTACGCCACCTCCGATGAGAAGACCTGGGCCGTGATGGCGCACCTGAGCGCCGCCTCCGGGTACTTCATCCCGTTTGGAAACATCTTCGGGCCGCTTCTGGTCTGGCTGCTCAAGAAGGATGAGAGCCAGGTGGTCGCGCAGCACGCCAAAGACTCTCTCAATTTCCACATCAGCATGACGATCTGGATCGCGATCGCCGGCGCGGCATCCTTTGCCCTCATCGGCATCCCTGTGCTGATCGCGCTGGCCATCCTGGACATCGTCGCCACCGTCATTGGGACCGTCAAAGCCGCCAACGGCGAGCGCTGGAAGTACCCGCTGACCATCACGTTCATCAAATAACGTGCAGTCGCAGTTCCTCCTCTTTGTCCGTCAGCACGCCAACAATTGGCTGACCGCGTCCGTCCTGGGCCGGCCGGAGTTTGCCGCGTTTGGCCCGCGCCTGGCCCCGCTCAAAGACCAGATCGCCGCCGCCTTGCGTGTGGAGCTCGGTTCGGGCGCGCTCGCCGAGCCCGGAGAGCGTGAGTACGAAAACCTCATTCGCCAGACGCTGCCCATCGAGCTGCGCGCGGTCCAACACGATCGCCTGATCCGCGTGCCCATGCGGTTCACGGTCCTGCACTGGCCCGATCGACACGCGGAGGACGCCCACACCGTCCTGATTCCACGGCTCGGCAGCAAGTTCCGCATCGTGGGCAAAGACAACATCCTGCCCTGGGCCGAGGAGGTCGTCAGGGGTCACTTCCACCTCGACAACGTCGAGCTTCTCCTGCCCTACCAATTCGAGCGGGGCGAGCGCCTCGAGCCGCTGTCGGTCACGTGGCACGGCGCCAAGGCTGCGCGCAAGAAGGCCGGGCCTCGGGGCGCGGATCGGGAGCTGCCGATGGCCCAGGGCGAGCTGGCGCGCGTGGGCGTGGAGCTGGTCGAGGAGGCTCGACAATCCCGCCTCGGCAGAGCGTGGCACAGAGACGCCGAGCTCGCCGAGTTGACCTCCGTCCTCGGGGGCGCTGGCGCAACGGGGGTTCTCCTGGTGGGCGGAACCGGCGTGGGAAAGACCGCGATCCTGCACGAGTTGGCCCACCGCATCGCCGAAGACAAGGTACCGCCGCGCCTGGCCGAGGTCCCCATCTGGCACGTCACCGCCGGCAGGATACTCGCGGGGATGCGATGGCTTGGGCAGTGGCAGCAGCGGTCTCTGGAGATCGTCAGCGAGGTCCGTGGCAAGCGCGGCGTGCTGTACCTGGACAACCTGCTCGAGGTGGTGCTGGCGCTGGGCCAGCGCAGCGGATTGAGCCTGTCGCAGTTCTTCCTGCCCTACATCCTGGCCGGCGAACTCACCGTCGTCTGCGAGGCCAACCCCGACGCGCTGGTCGCCGCTGAGGCCCACGACGCCGCGTTCGTGCGCGCCTTCCGACGCATCACCGTCGAGCCCCTGGGCAACGCGCAGGCCTACGATGTGCTGGAGACCGCCGCTGGACGCCTGGGCAAGGAACACAGAGTCGTCTTCACTCCGGAGGCCCTGCACCGCGCGCTGGACGTGCTCGCGCGGTTTGGCGACGCGGGCGGACTTCCGGGGTCAGGCCTGGGGCTCATCGAGCAGATGGCGCGAGGCGCGTCGGACCCCGCCAAGGCCCCGCGCGAGCTCGTGGCGGCCGACGCCATCGACGCCTTCTCCCGAACCAGTGGATTTCCGCGCACCCTCGTCGACCCAGACGCGCTCTTCGACATGTCCGCTGTCCGCGGCTTCTTCTCGGAGCGGATCGTGGGCCAGGACGCCGCCGTGGACGTGCTCACGAACCTCGTCACCATCGTGAAGGCGGGCCTCAACGATCCGGAAAAACCGCTGGGTTCCTTCCTGTTCATGGGCCCCACTGGGGTCGGCAAAACGGAGTCCACTCTGACTCTGGCCGAGTACCTGTTTGGCGCGCGCGACCGGCTGATCCGGCTGGACATGAGCGAGTACGGACACCCCGGCGCGGCCGCGCGGCTGATTGGCGGCGGGCCTGGGGGAGAGGGCGAACTGACCCGGCAGGTTCGGGAGCAACCGTTCACCGTCATTCTGCTGGACGAGGTGGAGAAAGCGGCGCCCGAGGTTTTTGATCTTTTCCTGCAGGTGCTGGGCGAGGGTCGGCTGACGGACGCCACCGGCCGCACCGTGCGTTTTACGCATACAATCGTGGTGATGACCTCAAACCTCGGCGCCTCGGCCGCGACGCCCATTGGAGTCCGCGGCGCCGTGCCCGAGCCGTCCGCCATCCGCTACCGCGAGGCCGCGCGCCAGTACTTCCGGCCCGAGTTTCTCAACCGCGTGGACTTCGTCATCCCCTTTTCGTCCCTGGGCGAGACGTCGCTGCGGTCCATCGCCCGACGCATGTTGGACTCCGCGCTCGCGCGCGAGGGATTTGCCCGCCGCGACATCGTCATCACCTACGACGACGACGTGGTCGAGCACCTCGCCACAGCTGGCTTCGAGCCCAAATACGGTGCCCGCCCCATGAAGCGCGCCATCGAACAACTCGTCCTGGTGCCCCTGGCGGAGCGGCTCGCGTCCGGTACGATCGCGAACGGCGCAAAGGTGAGCCTCGTCGCGCCCGACGGCGCAATCGTTCTGCAGACGGGCAACCAGAGCGCGTCCCGCGACTGAACTTTGCGGAGGGACCGGAGCTACCCGGTCGCGCGCAGGCCGGTCCGGGCCCACTTGCCCCGTCGGAAGATCTCGGCGGCGAGGCCCACTTTGACCACCCAGGCCAGCGGGAAGCTCAGCCAGACGCCAAAGACGCCCATGTCGAGCCAGAACGCCAACACGAAGCCGAGCGGGATCTGAACCAGAAACGTGGTGAACGCGTTGATCTTCAGGCTCGTGCGCGTGATGCCCGCGCCCTGCATCATGGCCACAAGCGCGATGTGCAGCCCAAAGATGGGCATGGACCAACCAAGAATCTGGTTCCACATCACGCTGAGCTCCTCCAGGCGCGTGCCGGGTTCCACGTCAAAGATGTGCGTGATGGGGTACACGAAGACGACGAGCACGATGGCCAGACTCGACATCAGGACGAGGCAGACGCGCAGCGTGGCCCAGATGGTTTTGCGCGCGTTCTCGGCCTCGCCCTTGCCCAGGAAGTTGCCCACCATCGCCGTCGCGACCTGCGAGACGGCCATACCGGGAACGAACGCCAGCCCCTGCACGCGCAGGCCAATACCGTGGGCCGCGACAGCGACCTGCTCGATCCAGCCCACCATGGTGATGAGCGCAAGAAAGCTGACATTGAGGATCACGAGATCGAGCGCCGCCGGCGCCCCAACCCGGATCAACTCACCGACGAGCCCGCGGTCGAGCGGTCCAGGCCGCAATGGAAAGTCGATTCCCTTCACGGCGCCGCCCTTCACGAGCGCCACCAGCAAGAGCAAGCCCACGACGTAGGCGATGCCCGTCCCAATCCCCGCCCCCTGCACACCGAGTCCGGGCAGACCGTAGTTGCCGAGGATCAGCCCGTAGTTCAGGCCAAAATTGACTACGTTGAGCACCAGGGCGACCAGAAATGCGAGCAGCGTGTTGCCGAGGCTGCGCAGGATCGCGGCGTAGAGCAGGAACAGGTAGCTGAAGGGCGTCGCCCCGAGCACGGGCAACAGATAGCTCGCGCCGGATTTCGCGACCGGGTCGGAGGCTCCCAGCAGGCTCAGCAGTGACTCGGCACCCAGGTTGCCGAAGATGGCCACGCAGACGGCCACAACCAGCGTCAATTGGGTAGATTGCAGCATGATGTGCTGCACCCGATCCACCTCGCCGCCGCCATGGGCGCGGGAGACGAGCGCCACGGTGCCGACGGTGAGGCCGAGCATGGCCACCATGAGCAGGAAGACCACCTGGGTCGCGTAGCCCAACGCGGTCAGCGCTGTCTCAGCGTCCTCGAGGCGCCCGCACATGGCTGTGTCGACGGCCAACGCCAGGACGTTGAGCACGTTGAGGCCAATGACGGGCAGGGAGAGTCGTACGAGCGCGCGGGTGATGGGACTCACGCGCGCAACCTACCCGTCCCAAACATCCCCGGCAAGCTCCCCGGTGACGTTGACTGAAACCCCGATTGCCACGTAGTTTCGACGGGCTTTCTACGCACGCACGGAGGGTCTCCACTTGCTCGTTCTGGTCTTCATCCAGGGCCCCCAACAGGGGACCACGATCGAGCTCGAACAGCCGATCGTCACCTTCGGTCGCGACCCCGACAGCGACGTCGTTCTACAGGACCGGCGCGCCTCCTGGGCTCACTTCCGAATCGAGCGCCGCGACAACGCCCACTACGTCGTCGACGCCGGCAGCCGCAACGGCACCTTCCTCGGCGACGACCTCGTCCCGGTGGTCGTAGCCGAGAAGCTCGCCAGTGGCATGAGCCTTTGGTTTGGCGACACGGAGGTCGAGATCCGTCTGCGGGTCGAGGAGCCGACCAAGGCGGTTGCCGCGCTAAGCCGCCCTGCAACGCCGGAGAACGACCGCACGGCGGCCGTCGACGTAAGCCAGCTGCACGGCTTTGCACCCCCCGCCGAAGACCGTACGCGTGAGTTCGACCCGGCCGAAGCGCTGCGGATGGTGGAAGAGCTCGAGCGCAAGCGCGCCCAGGGCATCACCGCAGCGCCCAAGGCCAAGCCGCGCCAGGGCCGATTGGACGACATCTGGGAGGGCGCGGGAGACAACAGCGTCGTCGTCGAGGAGGCCCTCGCCGACGAGGACCGCGACGCATTCCCCAGCAGCTTTCGCCTCCGCGCCCGTCTTTTCTTCCTGGCCGGCCCCCACGAGGGCCGCGAGGTGTACCTCGGCGCCGTGCCGACCCTGCTCGGCCGCAGCACCGACTGCACCGTCGTACTCGACGACGACCTGTCGAGCCGCGAGCACGCCCGCGTCATCCGCGAGCAGTCCGGCGGCTACACCATTCACGATCTGCACTCCGCCAACGGCGTGATGATCAACGGCAAGCCCATCCAGGACGTCGCCGTACTGCACCACCGGGCACTTATCACCCTCGGCTCGAGCATCATCGAGTACCGCGCGCCGCTCATCGACCAGCGCACCGAGGACCCGCTCAAGACCGTGGCGATGAGCATCCCGCTCTACGCCTTCCAGGGCAAAGTTCTCACCCAGTACGAGTTGAGCATCGGGCGCGACCCGAACTCCGAGCTCTTCCTGGAAGACAAGTCCGTGGACCGTCACCACGCCACCATCCAATGGCGCGGCGCCGACTTCCACATCCGCGATCTCGGGGAGCGCGGAACGTACGTCGGCGGGCAGCGCATCGTGGAGACGACGCTGCGGGACGGCGACGTCATCGACGTCGGAATCTACAAACTGACTCTGCGGATCGATGGCCTGCGCTGCACCATCGACATCCTGCAGACCCGTCCTGACGCCGTCGAGTCCTTTGTCGCCGACTCGGGCAAGAAGGCGTACCGCACGGTGTTTCGCGTGGCGGTGCCGGAGGCGATTCGCAACCTCCAGAACCAACAAGGGCTCGAGCAGGAGAAAGAGGAGGAGGGCGGACGCCGCTCGGTCACCTGGATCCCGCCGCTGGAGACTGTCCCGAGCTGGCGCCTTCCGCTCGTGGTCACCACCGCGCTGTTTATGGTCATGGCGCTCGGCGGCGTCTTCGTGGGGTTTGGCGGCTGGCCCGTGCAGAGCAGCTCGCTGAGCACCGCGCACGACAATGAGCTGTTCCGTCAGGTGGGCGCCTCCACGGACAACGGCACCGGATGCCTCGGCTGCCACAAACCGTTCCAGGGCGTGACCGACTCCGGCTGTGAGACGTGCCACCCGCGCGAGAACAGCCCGGCCCACCAACTGGCCCGCAAAGAGGGACAGGACAAGGCGCCGCAGGGCTGCAAGTCATGCCATGGTGAACACGACGACCGTGAGAAGCTGCGGGCGGCGATCGGAACGCGCTGCGCGACCTGCCACGAGGACCGACACAAGGCCCATGGCCTGGACGCTCCCCCGGCCCTGCCGCCGGGCATCAAGAACCTCCCGGAGGACGGCAAGCTCAAAGCGGTGCTGGCCGCACCGAAGGGCTCCACGGCGTATACCAAAGCCGTCAAGTTCCTCCATGACGAGCACCAGGCGATCGATCGACGCTGCGCTGGATGCCACGCCGACGAGGCACTCGGCAAGGAGATCGACCCCAGAGGCTCCTGCTTCCGCTGTCACGGGGAGACCAAGCAGCTCGCCAGCACCAACTGTGCGGACTGCCACGTGTCCGAACACGACGGTGTCGACAAGGAGTGGGCCGCGGCCACAATTGGCCGCCCGCCCAAGGAGACGGAGCGCACCGAGCGGGTCTTCGCCAGCGTCAGCGCGCTGAGCGCGTTGGGATGGAGCAGCCTCTGGTCCCTGCTGGTCTTCCTCCCCATCTGTTTTGTCTTCTTTGCGCACAAGCTCGTCAGCCGGCGCGGCAAGCCCGCGAAGATGGACGACAACATCAAGCATCGCGACGACTGGCACGAAGAGTGGATGGTCGATATCGACCCGGAGAAGTGCATCGGGGACAAGGCGTGTTTGGTCTGTCCCTACAACGTCATCGTCTACGACGAGAACACCAAGCAGGCCTACGCCAAGTTCGTGGGCGCCTGCCACGGCTGCCGCGCCTGCGAGAAGCGCTGCCCCGCCCGCGCCATCACGGCCTACAAGGTCACCGACGGGCTGCCGTCGCGCGACTTCGCCGATCTGACCCCGCGCTACGAGGCGGTGGACCGCCCCGGTCTGTTCATGATCGGCCAGGTGACGATGTTCAAGCCGCTGATGAAGAACGCCATCAACCTCGGCGCCAGCACGGTCAAATACATCGTCAACAGCGGCGTCAAGCCGGGATTCGCCGCACAGAACGGCTTTGACCACGACCTCGTCGTCGTCGGAGCGGGACCCGGCGGAACGAGCGCTGGGATTGAGGCGCAGAAGGCCGGACTCTCCGTCCGCGTGTTCGAAAAGGGCGACAATTTCGCCTCCACCCACCGGCTCATGATGGAGCCCGACAAATACCTCCAGGCCAACCCGTCCACCATCGAGAACATCGGGAACCTGCCGCTGTTCTCGGGTGTCAAACAGGTCAAGGACGTTCTGCCGTTGTGGGAGGAGGCGGTGCGCAAGTCGGGACTGAACATCGACTATGGTCAGGAAGTCTCGGGCGTTACGGCGCACGGCGAGGGCTTCCAGGTCACGACCAACCGCGATGTCTCATGCACCGCAGCCCGCATCATCGTTGCGATTGGTGGACTGGGAACGCCGCGCAAACCCCGTTGCGGCGGTGCCAACCTGCCCAAGGTGCGGCACTTCCTGACCGACAGAAGCCAGTACCAGAACATGGACATCCTGGTCTGCGGCGCCGGCAACGCCGGCCTCGAGACGGTCCAGGCCCTGGCGGACCCCTCGCTCGGCAACCGGGTCTACCTCCAGTACCACAAGCCCTGGGACACGGCGAACGCGAGCCCGGAGAACATCAAGCTCATCGACGAGCTCGCCGCCCGCGCCACGAACCCGGTCAAGATCCTCGCCCCGTTCAACCTGGACGAGGTGACCGAGGACAAAGTCATCCTGGTGCCGCTGGACGCACCCCCGCCGTCGCCCAAGGGAGCCGCGGCGCCGCTTGGCCCCTGCGTCCCTTCGGCCCCCCCGCGCAAGCGTGGTGGCGACAAGAAGCCCGAAGCAGCCGCAGCCAAGCCGGAGGCCCCCAAGGAGCCGCCGCCGCCCAAAGAGCCGCTGGTGCTGCCCAACGACTACGTCTTCGCCTGCATCGGCGCCATCCCGCCCACAAAGTGGCTGGAGGACATCGGCGTGAAATTCGCCAAGAAGCCAGCCAATTGGAACCCCGGCCCCACCGACGATCTGGGCTTCATGGACGAGCAATGATCCGACGCACCGACCCGGTCAACCTCCCCGCTTCCCACCGCCTGCGGCGGCTCGTCCTGGTCCTCGGTGCCATCGCAGCCATGGCCGCCTGCCAATCCCCAGAAGAGCTCGCCGCGCCCCCCGCCGACCCGGCTGTGGACCCAGCGGCGCTGTTGCGCCCCACCTTTGAGACCACAGTGGGCGTCTCCTCGGCCGGCCACGCGTTTCTGGTGGCGCACGGCGGCAAGAACGTGCTCGTCTCCGCACACCACGTGCTCGGGAGGCCTGGTGGGCTCAAGCGTCAGATCGAGTGGAACGAGGTCCCCACCGTCGTCACCAAGGTGACCGCCCGGTCTGCAGGCAAAGAGGTCGTGTCCACGAAACCGCTGGCGATCGAGGGCGCAAAACCGCTCGAACCCAAAGACCCCAGCGCCGACCTCTCCGCCTTTCTGGTCACCGACACAGCCGGCGTGCCGCCCATGAGCCTCGCGGCCACCGCACCAAAAACCGGAGATTTCGTCTGGTTGTTCGCCGAGGTGACGGGGTTCACGGGCAAGGACCGGCGGCTGCACCGCGCCAGCGTCTCCGCCGCCACCGACAAAGAGCTGCGCTACATCTTCGCGGACTCCGACCTCAAGCTCCAGGCCACCAGCGGCGCCGCCGTGGTCAACGCCAAGGGCGAAGTGGTCGCGGTGAACCTCGGCGGCGGAAAGAACGTCGGACTTGTTTTTGGGGTCGGAAACCCGGTCTCCAGCGTCCGCGCGAAACTGGACAAGGCGCTCGCCGCTCCCTGATCCGCAGCGCAGCCAGTCCTAAGAGCCTGTATCACATTGCCGGACCGAGCCAGGGCGAGACAAACGGCGCCGAATTT
>CALBXO010000596.1 GCA_937890335.1 uncultured Pseudomonadota bacterium
CCAACAACGGAACCAACAACGGAACCAACAACGGAACCAACAACGGAACCAACAACGGCGGGACCTTCTGCTCCGCCGGCTGCGCGACCGGCGAGATCTGTGTTTTTGCCGATGCCCAGGCGACGCAGCCCACGTGCGTCGACCCTCGTCCGACCATCTGGGACGACGGCAGTGATCCCGACAAGCGTCTGGTCTCTGTAGGGGGCGATTGGTGGCGCAAACGCGTCGACAGCTGGGAGGAGGTGGAGGCGCGCTGCAACGACGGCGCCCCGTACGCGTACTACATTCGTCCCAGCCCTCGGGCCGGCGACGGTGCCAACCGCTGGCTCTTCTTCTTCAAGGGGGGCGGCGGCTGCTTTGATGAGGAGGCCTGCGCGCAGCGTTGGCTCACCAACAACTCCCTGATGCGGGCGCGAAATGACGCCTTCTTCCCCACCAAGGGTAACCAGGGTACCGCTGAGGGCATCTACTACCGGGAGGACGACCGCAACGCCGTGCGGGACTGGAACATGGTGCACGTCTACTACTGCAGCTCCGACGCCTTCGCCGGCGACATCTCCCCGCCGCAAAGCCCGCTCGGCCTGTGGTTCCGAGGTCAGGCCAACGTCAACGCGATGCTGGCCGAGCTGCTCACTGGGTTCGACACCGCCGGTGAAGCGCTGGAGCTGAACGCGCTCCAAGACGCCGAGCAGGTCATCATCGCCGGCGGTTCTGCCGGGGCTGGCGCCGCTCGATTGCACATGGACCGCATGGCGTCGGCGATCAAGTCCGCCAACCCTGACACGGTGGTCTACGGCCTCAACGACGCAGCGATTCAGCCCCCCTTCGAGCCCGGCCAATTCGTCGACAGGGTGGCGACGCAGACGTTCCACGGCGCTGATGGTCCAGGGGGCGCCGACGACGACTGTCTCGAAGCCCACGCCGACCGCCTCGCGCTCTGCGGAGACGCGATGCACCTTGCAACGGGCCGCGGCACCGCCGAGTTCTACGGCGAGGACGACGACGGCCATCTTGGTGTCGCGGCGAGCAGCGAGGTGGGCGGTGTCGACGATCTCTTCGTCTTCATGGCGCAATGGGACGGCAATGCCACGACAAACTCCGGCGTGGGCGGCATCTGCGTACGGACCGAGTGCGGCAGCGACGCCGACTGTGAGGAGGGAGACAGCTGCATCGTCGGCGTATGCCTGCACCCCGAGCCGTGCTTGCCCGAGTTCTGCACGCCCGACGACGGGCTCTGTTGGGGCAGCGAGCACGCCCGCGGCTGCGTCGGCGAGACCGCCACCATCGCCCATCAATGCGGGGCCGATGGTGATTGCGAAGCGGGAGAGGTCTGTCAGCAGGGCCGGTGCACGGAGGCCGTCTACCTGGGCTGCGGCGACAGCAGCGAATGCGAGGACAACTACCTTTGCATCAAGGGCCTGTGTACGCGACCGGTGGAAGATCCGGACGACTGCATCCCCGGTACTTTGTATGACTCGGGAGACAGCACCTGCGTCGCGCCAGTGGGATGTTCCCCCCAATTCGAGTGTGGACAGGGCTACAGCTGTCTGCCGATCGAGTTGACCCCGATGGGCGCGGCCTTTGCCAGCGGAGTACGCAGTCAGCTGTCGGGCCTGTCGGACCGCGGGACGGGCGTCTTCGTCCCCAATAGCCGCACCCACACCGCCGCCCGCTCCGAGAAGTACTACGCGCTCGTGGGCGGCAACGACACACCCTCGCTGGCCGTCGAAGGAACCACGTTCGCGGAGGCGTTCGGCGCCTGGCTCACCGACCCCGACTCTTACCAGGAGCACATCGCCCCACCGTCTGGGCTGCCCATTCCGTTGCTCGCCTCAGACGCCCTCGAGATCGACGTTGAGCAGGTCTCGGCGCGCACCCAGGGCACGGGCTGTCAAGACGATGCCCTGTTCATCGCGCTGTGCCCAGCCTCGGCCGGGTGCGACAGTCCCGACGACGCCCTGGCGCTAATCTCGATCGGTGACGACGGCGTGACTGCGCGGGATGGGCAGGTGATCGCGGACGCGGAGCAGGTCGTCGCAACGCTCGCCGCGCGCCCCGGCTGCGACGTGGCAGCCATCGAGTTCGCCCCCGGTGACCACATCGTAATGCGCTACCAGCGCTCGCCAGACGTCGAGCACGAGGTGAAGATCGGGTTTCCGGATCGCCTCAGAGGCCGGGACCTGCCGCTGAGGGTCTATGTGGGCTTTGATGGCGCCACATGGTCCAACCCAGCGCTGTCGCGTCAGGCCTCGAAGCGAATTCGCTAGCATCGTCCCGTGGATCTTGCGGACTGGCCAGCCATCGGTCGGTCACGTGCGCCCGCCGCAGTTGCCTCGCATCCGGAACCTTACAGGGCGTCGCCGACCACGGCGGGCTCCACGACCACAAAAGTCAGGTCTGGCACCCGGCGCCTCTGGAGCGCCGCGGCGACCTCCGCCCGCAGCCACCCGCTGGCCTCCTCAAGCGCTTCCTGGGCGGCCAGCTTGTGGGCGGCGTCTTCTGCGCCCGCGACAATCACCAGCATGGAGTTGCCCTTGCCGGGGACGATCTCGCGGATCATCAGGCCGTCGAAGACGGGATCTCCGTCTGCGGCCAGGGCTTCCTCAATCACCAGCAGCGCGTTGTGGCGCAGCCGCTCTTCTTTGTGGGACGCGGTGGTCTGGGGGGCCATGGGTCTTCCTTGGGCGCGAGGGAAGAAGATTGTGTGCACTCCGAGACGGGATGCAACGGCGGTTACTCCACCGTGTAACGCAGCCGGTAGGCGTTTCCATTCGTGTCGGCGCCGGTCAGGAA
>CALBXO010000597.1 GCA_937890335.1 uncultured Pseudomonadota bacterium
CGACCAGGGGTTCTGCCTGCGGGAGTGCGACGCCGCGACGAACACGGGTTGTTTTGAGGGACAGGGGTGCATCGCGATTGGCCGCGGGGGCGGCTGCGTGCCGACCGGTCCGATTGGCGACCACGAGGACTGCGACATTGACCGGGGGCCATTTGGACAGTGCGAGCCGGGCCTGATCTGTGGCGAGTTCGGATTTGGTGGCGAGTGCCAGAGGCTGTGCAACCCAGTGCGCGAGCCGCAGAACCTGCCGCAGGTCTGCACGGGCAATGAGGCGTGCCTGCCCTTCAGCGCGGACTTTGGCGTCTGCACGGAGTCCATCGACCAGGACGAGGGCTCGGAGTGCCGGCGGTTTGAGGTGGGTACGCCCTGCACCGACGACGTGCTGTGCCTTCCCGAGGGCCGACGTCAGAACTCCTGCCAGCGGTTGTGCCGCCTGGACCGCGACGGCGACGAGGACTGCATCAACGGTGGGCGCTGCCGATTCAACGAGTTCCTCGGCGATTTTGAGGGGCTTGGCTCATGTCAGTGAGGCGCCGGTCCACGGACCTGTCGAGCCTCAACCCCGAGCAGTACTCCGCCGTCACCCACATCCGCGGTCCCATGCTCGTGCTCGCCGGGGCCGGCAGTGGAAAGACGCGCGTCATCACGTTTCGCGTCTCGCACCTGATTGATCTGGGGGTCGCGCCCGAACACATCGTGGCGCTGTCGTTCACCAACAAGGCGGCGGGCGAGATGCGCGAGCGGGCCGCCAGGATGGTGGGACAGGACATCGCCAAGCGGGCGTGGCTGTCCACGTTCCACTCCATGGGCGCCCAGATTCTCCGCGAACACATCCACCATCTGGGCTTCCAGCGGCCGTTCACAATCCTGGACGCCGGGGACCAGCTCCGGCTCGTCAAGGACGTGATCGCCGAGCTCAGCCGCACCAAGCGCCACTTCCGCGATCTGGACCCCAAGCGCATCCACGCCGTCATCAGCCGCGCCAAGAATGACTTCTGCGAGCCGGCGCGGCTCAAGTCCCTCAAATTCGACAAGCACCGCCCCTTCGCGCAGACGGTCTACAAGAGCTACGTGGACGCGCTCAAGGCGCTCAACGCGGTGGACTTTGACGACCTGATCACGCTGCCGGTGAAGCTGCTCGAGGAGGTTGAGGAGGTGCGCGACGCGCTGCGGACACGCTGCCGCTACGTCATGGTGGACGAGTACCAGGACACCAACGAGACGCAGCTGAGGCTGCTGAAGTTGTTGGTTCAGCCGGAGAACAACATCTGCGCCGTTGGTGACGACGACCAGAGCATCTACGGCTTCCGCGGCGCGGTCGCCGACAACATTCTTGGTTTTGCCGCCGATTTCGCCGGCGCAAAGGTCGTCAAGCTCGAGCAGAACTACCGCTCGACGTCGGCCATTCTGGACGCCGCCAACGCGGTGATCGCAGAGAACACCAAGCGTCACCCCAAGCAGCTGTGGAGCGCGCTGGGCACGGGCAGCGCACCGCGGTTTGTGCTGATGCCCAACGAGCAGGACGAGGCCGACCACGTCGCCTCCGACATCCGCCGCAAACAGCGGGCGCGCGAGGGCAAGTGGGACGACTACGCCATCCTCTTCCGCACCGCCTCACAGGCCAGGCCCTTCGAGGAGTCGCTGCGCGCCCTCAACATCCCGTACCGTCTCATCGGCGGAACAAAGTTCTTCGATCGGCGCGAGATCAAGGACGTGGTGGGCTACCTGCGGGTCATTCTGAACCCGCGCGATGAGGTGAGCCTGCGCCGGATCGTCAACGTGCCGCGCCGGGGCATCGGTCCGGGGGCGCTGACATTGCTGGCCAAGTTCGCCCATCGGTCGGGCAAGCCGCTGCGAAACGCCATCGCGCGGGCCGAGGAGATTGAAGGTCTCTCCAAGAATCAGGTCGCCTCCCTGCGGGACCTGGACAAGACCATCGCCAGCGCCCGCAGCGAGTTCCGCACCCTGCCGCTGGCCCAGGCGGCCCGAAACCTTCTGGAGCGGCTTCAGTTCGAGTCGTGGCTCACAGCGCAGCACGAGTCGGCCAAGATCACGAAGATCCGAATCGACAACGTCGAGGAAATCCTTTCGTCCCTCACGACGTTTGAGGACCAGTTCGCCGGGGGCAAGGGCCGCAAGGCCCTGGACGCCTACCTGTCGCGGCTCACGCTCGACGGGCGTCCGGATCAACCCGACACACCGCCGGGTCTTCGTGCCGGTGAGGTGACGTTGATGACGCTTCATGGCAGTAAGGGGCTGGAGTTTCCGGACGTGTATCTCGTAGGTTTCGAGGAGGGGCTGCTGCCCCACGCGCGCAGCACCATGCCGGGCGCTGACGGCGGGGTCGAAGAGGAGCGGCGGCTCGCGTATGTAGGGATGACGCGCGCCAAGCGCGAGCTGGTCCTCACGGCGGCGAGACTGCGGGGCACTGGCACGAGGCGTCAGCCCTGCAAACCGAGCCGGTTCCTGCGCGAGATTCCGGGAGACCTCCTGGCCGAGGGCGAGTCCAAGGCGGAAGAAGAGATGGTGGAGAGTCGCAAGGCTCGGATGGACGAGATGCGAGCGCTCCTTTTTGATGACTGACGAGCAGGACAAGAAAACCGGCGACGAGGCCGGATCCGGAACCGACGACCGCCGCGGGCCCACGCGCCGCGCCTTGCTGGCAGGCGCCGCCTCTGGCCTGGTGCTGGGTGCCGCGCAGCCGCTCTGGGCCTTTGGGGAGACGAGCCGTCTGACCGTGGGGTTGGTTCAGCACGGGGGCAATTGGAACCCGCGCCCCAACGGCGTCCGCAAAGTGCTCCAGGAGGTCGAGAAGCGCACCAGCATCGCGATTGATCCGGTGAGCCGCGGCGTCAGCCCGAGCGCGCGGGAGCGATTGTTTGAGCACCCGCTGCTCGTCTGGGCCGGGGACGGGGAGTTTCCACCGCTCAACGCGCGCGAGCGCGAGAACCTGAGCCTCTTCGTGCGCGCGGGCGGGCTGATCCTGGCCGACTCGGCCGAGGCGCAGCTCGGCGGCGGATTTGAGAGGTCCATACGGCGCGAGATCGACGCCATCGTGCCGGGGCGGCCCTTTCAGGAGATTCCGCGCAGCCACGTGCTGTACAAGAGCTTCTACCTGGTGCCCGAGGCGGTCGGTCGGGTCAGCGTCAGCCGCAAGATGGACGCCGTGTTCGGGGAAGACCGGGCGTTGGTGCTGCTGAGTCACAACGACCTGCTCGGCGCCTGGAGCCGAGACAATTTTGGCCAATACGAGTACGACGTCTTCCCCGGCGGTGAGCGCCAGCGCGAGATGAGCTACCGGCTCGGCATCAACATCGTGATGTACGCGATGTGCCTCAATTACAAAGAGGACCAGGTGCACGTCCCGTTCATCCTCAAACGCCGCAAGTGGAAGGTGGACTGAGTCCCGCGTGGAATTCTTTGGCTACAACGAGGGCGATATCCTCCTCCTGGGGGACTGGGGCCCGCTGAGCATCTCCCTGCTCGTGCTGCTCGGCGTCGCCGTCGTGGGGCTGAGCTGGTACGACCTGCGCGATATGGCGCGGTTGCGGCGCTTCACGCTCATTGGGCTGCGCGTGGCCGTCTACCTGATGGCCGTGATGATGCTGCTCGAGCCCGCCATCGAGCTCAAGAACGTCACCAAGGTCAAAAATCACATCGCCGTGATGCTCGACACGAGCCGCTCGCAGACCCTCAAGGTCGACGAAGAGGGCACCACGCGGCTGGCCCGCGCCGGCGATTGGGCGCGCGACAGCGGCGTCACCGAGCTGCTCACCAAGCCCAACGAAGACCATACGTTTGACGTCTACGCGTTCGACAAGGAGCTGCGGGCGAGCACGCACGCGGAGATTGCCAACCCCGCGCTCAAGGCGGAGGGGGACGCGACGCGTATCCTCGAGTCCATGGAGGAGGCGGTCAGCCGCATTGGACGGCGCGACCTTGGTGGGCTTGTGCTCGTCACCGACGGGATCGACTCGGGACAGCTCGGCGGCCGTGTACGGCAGGGCCAGCAGCTGGACGAGACCACGGGGGCGTTCCTGACGCGCCTGGGCGTGCCCGTGCACGTGCTGGCCACTGCGCAGGCGGAGGGCCTCAAGGACCTGAGCATCGAGCGCGTGCTCTACGACGACTTCGCGTTTGTCCGCAACAAGGTCAGCTTTGATGTGGTCCTGCGCGTGGTCGGGTTTGAGCCCGGACGCGTGCCGGTGAACCTGTATCGCGAGGGGGCCCTGCTCCAGACCCGCGAGGTAGAGGTCGGCCCGGACGCTACGGAGTACCAGGTCAGCTTTGAGCTGGTCCCGCAGCAGATCGGCAAGGAGATCTACACGATCTCCACGCCCGAGTTCGCGGGTGAGGCGCTCGCCGAGAACAACCGCAAAGACATCGTCCTTAAGGTCATCCGGGACAAGATTCGCGCGCTTCAGGTCGTGGGGCGACCGTCGTGGGACGAGCGGTTCCTGCGCCAATTGCTCAAACGAAACCCCAACGTGGATCTCATCTCGTTCTTCATCCTGCGCACGGGCGAGAACCCGCAGACGGCGCCGGAGGGGGAGATGAGCCTGATCCCGTTCCCCACGCGCGAGCTGTTTGAGGAGGAGCTGGGCAGCTTTGACATCATCATCTTCCAGAACTTCAACTACGGTCCCTTTGGCATGGAGCGCTACCTGCCGCAGGTGGCCAAATACGTGCGAGACGGCGGCGGCTTTGTGATGATCGGCGGCGAGCTCTCCTTCACCAGCGGCGGCTATTGGGGCACGCCCATCGAAGAGGTGCTGCCCTTTGTGCTCGCGCCCACCGGCCCGCGCGAAGCCCTCATCGACGAGCGACCTTTCGTGATGGACGTGACCGACGCGGGCGCCCGCCACCCCATCACGCAGCTGAGCTTCGACCCCCTCCAGAACCGGGAGAAATGGGGCAAGCTTCCGCCGCTCGATGGCGTCAACGCCGTCCTCGGCGCCAAACCCGGCGCGACCATCCTCGGCCAGCATCCAAGCCTGAACCTCGGGGGCAAGCCGGCGCCCGTCGTCGGTGTGTGGGAGGTGGACAAGGGGCGGGCCATGGCGGTTGCCACGGACAGCACCTGGAAGTGGAGCTTCCACAACACCGGAATCGGCGGTACCAGCCGCCCCTACCAGACGTTCTGGAACGCCAGCATCCGCTGGCTGATCAAAGACCCGGAGCTCAAGCTGCTGCGGGTCTCCGTGGAGGAATCCGCGGTCCGTCCGGGACAGGATGTGGCGGTTCAGATCAGCGTCTCACGGCCTGATTACACCCCCGCCGTCGGTGTGGAAGGCGCGATGGAGATTCTCCACCGGCCCCTGTCCGCGCTGGACGGGTCCAACCCGGACCTGACGGCCAAGCTGATGCGGACCGAGGTCTTCAAGACCGACGATCGCGGACGCGCGGAGGTGGTGATTCCCGCCGCCGAGCCCGGTGCCTGGACGGTGCGCGCGCGCGCGTCCACAGAGGCGGGGGACCTCAGCGACGAAGACCTCTTCCTGGTTCACCTGGACTCGCAGGAGCTGCGCAGCATCGAACCCCGCGCCGACGTGCTGCAAGCCATCGCAGAGAAGACTGGCGGCAGCTTCCATCTCCTGCCGGACTTTGACTCCGACATGGTGTTCAAGGAACCCCGCGTGGTGCAGGTCAACCGGCGGCGCGTGATCGACCTCTGGGATACTCTCTGGGTCCTCGTTATCATCTGTGGACTGCTCGGCACCGAGTGGACCCTGCGACGCCGCTGGGGACGCCTTTAGTCGCCTTTGGTCGCCTTTGGTCGCGCTTGCCAGCAGGGGCCCAACGGCGGCAGCCTCCACGTGGTGCCACACACCCAAGTCCGACGAGACCGATGTTCTGCGTGCCCACCGACCTGACCGCCACCCTCTGCATCTGCCTCGCGCTGGTGGGGCTGGCCGGGTGCTCAGACCCGGAGGGCACCCCCGCCACCCAGGACGCAAGCCCTGACGTCGCCGCGGACCTCCCCGACGCGGGCGACCTCCCCGAACCCGAGTGCCGCAACCCGGCCGACTGTCCTCAGTTCTTCACCTGTCGTGCAGGCGCATGTGTAGAGACAACCTGCGGCTCCGACGCGGAGTGCGGCAGGGGCAACGTATGCCGCGGCGACCGCTGCGAGGAGGTGGGGGACGCTGCGTGCGAGGCGGACGACGCCTGCGGGTACCTGTGGCGCTGCGGCGACGGCGGTCACTGCATCTTTGGCCAGTGCGATGTGCACGCTGACTGCGACGACGGGCAATGGTGCAACGAGAACCTCTGTGTGGCCTCCCGCGACCACACGGGTACGGTGAATCTGGCACGGACGCAGCTGCCCCCGCTCACAACGCACCGGGCAGGCGCCTTCGAGTCGCTGTACGGCTGGGGCGGCGCGCTGCTGGACTACGACGGGGACGGAGACCTGGACGTCTTCCTGGGCACCTCGGCGCCGGAGAACGACAACTCGGCGGCCTGCCTCTACCGCAACGACTCGGAGCCGGGAGCACCGGCGTTCACGGAGACCGCGTTCTGCGGTCAGCTTGGAGAGCCGCGCTTCGGTACGGCGGTCGACGTCGACAACGACGGTGTACACGAACTAATCACCGCCGGTCGCCACCACCTGGAGTTTGTCCGCTTTGCCGATGGCCTCGAGCGGGTGGATCTCGCTGCGCTGGTGCCCGAAGACGACCCACGGCGCGACTGCGACGCTGGGTCCGCCGCGGCTGCGGACCTGGACCTGGACGGGCACCTGGACCTGCTCATTGGCTGCGCGCGCAACCGCGCCGATCCAACCCGTGACGACGGGTACCAGAACCTCGCGCTGCGGTGGGACCCCGTCGCTGAAGCCTACGCGCTGTTCCGCCCGGGCGAGCTTGGCGGCGACGACACGGACGCTGTGCTGGCCAACCAGGGCTACACGCTGGGCCTGGGAATCCTGGATGTGGACCGGGACGGGCTGCCGGACATCCTGGTTGCCAACGACACCTTCACGGCGAGGGACGAATCCGCCAATTTCCTCCCCCCCGGCACGGCGCTGTTCCGCTGCGCCCCAGACGCCGAGTGCGTCTATACAAGCGTCGCGTTTGACGAGGGCGACCGGGCGTATGGGTCCTTCATGGGGTTTGGCGCCGTCGAGGTGGACGGCCTGGGCGAGCACATCTACATCTCGGACTTCGGGCCCAATCGGCTCATTGGCTTTGACGGCCGCTCGCCCACGGATCGCGCCCCGGATCTGGGCGCAGAGCTGGCCACCGCCGGCGGCTTTTTCCTCTTTGGCTGGGCCGTCCTGGTGGACGACTTTGATCACAACGGCCTGGACGATCTGCTCGTCACCAACGGCAACCCTGAGCGGGCCGAAGCCGAAGAGTTTGCGGTGCAGCAGGACACCTTGCTCCTGCAGACCTCGGACGGACGATTCACACCCCTCGGCACCGAGGCGGGGTTGAGCGCGCCGAGCTCGGACGACTCGCTGGACGGGCTGCGGGCCTACTCGAGCCGGGGCGGTGTGCGGGTGGACCTGGACCACGACGGCTGGCTCGAGGTGCTGCACACCGGATTGACCGGATACGCCAAGCTACACTCAGAGCGGCCCACGCCCGACAACTCTGCCGTCCGCTGCACGCTGCGTGTCCGGACGCACGTTGCCCCCGCCATGGGGCACAGTGTCGGCGTGCGAGGTGAAGGCGACAGCGCCTTTCACCACCGGGACATCCAGGGCCAGATCCGCTGGGGGGCCTCGCCGTGGTACCTGACCCGTCACGCCCGTGGGACCGTGAGATTCCCAAGCGGTGCGCTGGCCGAGTACGACTGCGGCGACGGCCATGGACCTGTGGAGGTTGTGGAGCCCGACTGGCTCGGCGTCACCTTCACCGACGAGACAGTGACTGTACGTCTGGACGCCGGCTGGCTGAACGACCCGGCGGTGACGGTTGCCGTCGAAACGGAGGCCGGGACTCAGGTCCTGTCAGCTGCGCTCGAAGGGGAAGTCTTCACCGCGCCCGCGCCGGGTGCTCAGCGGGTGATGGTGGGCATCGACGGCGTGTGGGTCCCGCGGTGGTGGCGCCCGTAGCAGGGAGCACAGCTGCGGATGGTACCTGGGGCCGGTGCGAGGAGGCAGGGCGCCTACTTCTTCGGCGCTACGTATTTGACGAGCTTGAGCTCGCTGTCGGCCTTCTGGCTGGTCACAAAGACCTTCACCGGGATGTGCTGGTCGTCGTCGCTGAAGTAGATGCTGGAGAAGTAGTACGGCTTCTCACGGTTGCTCAGCTTCGGGGCCCCGCGCTTGCCCTTCTTGCCCGTCCAGCCGGAGTTCATGATCGTGCGCTCCACGTCCACCTTGATGGTCTTGTACTCCTGAAGCGGGGTCCACGCGGTCTCCTTGCCGACCACGGTGACGACGAGCTTGCTGAGCTTCCAGCCGTCATAGATGTAGTAGGTGTACTTGTCCCCCTTATCGAGCTTCTCGCCGCGCAGCGCGTAGATCCAGGACAGGCCATCGTGGATGGTGTCCGGCACGGCGCGCATGAAGTTGCGCTTCTTGGTCTTCTTCTCGCCCTTGTTGCGCAGCTCCTTGTCCACCTTGGCGGCGTAGCCGTCGGGGTCAAAGCGCACATCGTACCGGCGGAAGCTTCCATTCTCCTTGATGACCTTATCGCTCTTGATGGGCTGGCCGGTGCTCAGATCGATGAACGTGTCCGCCGTGTTGTCGAGCGGGTAGCTCTTGGCGAAGAAGCCATGGCTGACGGCGCGGGCGACGATGGGGACGTAGGTGACGCCCTTCTTCGTCTTCTTCTTGCCGACCTGGAGTGACGCGCGGGCGGCGTCTGCCCCACTGACCTCCACGGAGTAGTAGAGCTCCTCGCCCTCCCACGGGAAGGGCCGCGCCTTCTTGCTGGCATTGGCCAACTTGTCCCGCTTGACGGCGGGGAGCTTGGCAGCGACGGGCTTGATCTTGTGGACTTTGATACGCGGGGCATCCGGCGCGCCGGGCGCGGGAGTCTCCGCCATGGCCGCCGCCGGAACGCTCAAGGCGATCAGGACAACCACGGTACGCGTGATGGATTTCATG
>CALBXO010000598.1 GCA_937890335.1 uncultured Pseudomonadota bacterium
GTCCGCGCCGGCCACAAACGCCTTGTCTCCAGCCCCCGTGAGCACGATGGCGCGCAGCGAGGTACCACGCTCTAACGCCTCGAGCGCGGCGTGCAGGGACTCGACCATCTGAAGGTCCAGGGCGTTCATCTTCTCTGGGCGATTGAGCGTCAATTGCACGACGCCGTCGCCCAGGTCTTCGGTCAGAATGCGGTCCGCGGTCACGATGGATCTCCTGTGGGGTACGTGGACGCCGATGCTCCCACGGGTGGCGAAGGTGTCAAACGGAGGCCAGTTGGGCAGCGAGGCTGCGGGTGCGGGCGCTGTCGGGCTCGGGGTTGCCCAGGGCTTCCCACTGACGCAGGGCGACGCCGACGAGCTGCCGCGCGATGTCCGGCCGGTCGGCCTCGAGCAGAAGCGCAGCGGTCTCGTGCAGGGCGTACGCGATGTCGCGGTCCACCAGCCCCACGCGCTCCACACCGGCGAGCCCGGCCGAGACGTATTGGACGGTGTCGTTCCACCGGGAGAGCTGGGCGGTTGCCCACGCCAGGCCGATCTGGGCGCACGCGGCGACGAGTTTTCGGCCGCATTCGGTGGCCCAGGTCAGCGACTGTTCCAGCGGCTCGAGCGCGGCCGTCGCGTCCCCGTCGGTCGCCAGCGCGAGGCCCAGGTTGACGTGATTGACCGCGTCAAAGACCCCGCAGGCCGTCTGGAGCTCGACGCATTGCTGGTACGTTGCCACGGACTGGCGGGTGTCGCCGCAGAAGCGTTGGACTTCGGCGAGCCCGGACAGCGCGATGGATCGCTTGCCGGTGGCCCCGAGGTCGTCGGCCAGACGCAGCGAGGCCGTCAGGTGGTCCACCGCCTCTTGGTAGTCGCGCGTGGTGGTCAGGACCCAACCCAACATGTAGTGGGCGGAGCACTCCCGGTCTGGCAGGGCGAAGCGCGTCGCCAATTCAAGTGACTTGCGGGCGGCCTGGAGAGCCGTCGCGGCGTCGCCGCCGCGCAGCGCGATCCGCGCGTGCACATTGAGGGCACCGCAGGCGTCGTCTGGCTGTCCGACCCGGCGGGCGAGCGCCACCGCCTCGCCGGCAGCCACCGCCGCCGCGCGCAGGTCTCCCTGCTGTTCGAGGATGGCGGCCACGGAAGTTGCGGCGCGCGGCAGGCGCGCGTGGTTGTCTGCCACCGTCGCGCTTTGAAGGGCGCGCCGCGCGTGCTCCAACGCACGGTCGGGCTGCTCCGTTGTGGTGTAGACCGTCGCCAGAAGCTGGTGCGCGTGGACTCGGCGGTCGTCGTCGTCCGGAAGCGACAGGGCGTCGGCCGCGACACCCACGAGGTGCAGGACGTCGCGCGCGTCGATGTACTCCTCATTGGAGACGTGGCGTTCCGCGCTGCGCAGGAGCGTCGGCAACGCTGCACGGTACAGCTGCGCGTGGAGCAGCATTGGGCCGATGCGCGCGTCGATCCTCGTCGCCGCGCCCGATTGGAGGCGGTTCGCGGCGAGTCGGTTGTGGCGCGACCAGGCCCCGGCGTGTTTGGCCAGCTGGACCAGCGACTCGTGGATGACGCGGTTGGCCAAGGCGAACCCCGCCGGGGTCGGGGTCGCGAGGCGCTGCGCGACCAGAGTCGTCTCGAGGGTAGCGGGAACGGAGATGGAGGCGTCGTGGCAGCACTCGTACCAGAGGCGCCTGTCGATCTCCTGACCCAGGGCGGCGATCATATGCAGCGCGGGTCGGGCCCCGGCTCCAACCTGTGCGGCGACGCCCCGGATGCGTGTGGCGCAGAGCTCGTGCAGGGACTCTGGGAGCGCGCTGAAGTCCACGCTGGCGTCGAGTCTGCCGTGCGCCCGCACGAAGACCCCGCGTCGCGCCAGATCGAGCACATGTTCAACGGCAAACAGCGGGATGCCCTCCGCGCGTTGGGCGATGTCGCGTGAGAGCCTGGCGCTCAGTCCGATCTCGCGTTCGAGCAGCGCTTGAATCGTAGATTGTGGCAGCGGGTTGATGTCCAGCGTCGTGGCCCGCTGGTGTCTGTGGAGGGCCACAGTCGGGTTGTCCTGGGTCCCGACCTCGGTCAGCACAAACAGCAAACCGCCTCCGCCGCTAGCCTCGTTTCGTAGGGCTTCCTCGACGAGCGCGGCGGCCTCGGGAGCGTGGTGCACGTCCTCGAGGACGACGATCAACGGGCCTCGTCGCGCACAGACGCTCAGCGCGTGGCGCAGCGCGCCCAGGGGGAGGTCGTCGCCGTTGCGGTCGAGCAGCCTGCGCAGCAGGTGTCTCTCCGGGTTGGTCAGCAGCCCGCCGGCGCGACGGTCGATGGCGAGCTCCACCTCGGCGCCCTGAAGTCCCCAGGCGCAAAAGTGGTCGGTCAGGATCTGGGCGACCGCCTCGCGCACACTGTGGCGTCCGGGCTGCATGTACACGCGGGCGTGGTGCGCCCTGCCGCGTTCGTGGGCTGTGTGGGCCAGCCAATGGGCAAGGCGGCGCTTGCCCACGCCTACGGGCCCGCGCAGCACCACTGCGTGGGTGGTCCGGTCGCGGATGGTCGCCTGCAGCGCACTCCACAGCGCGCGGCGCGCCCCCTCGCGACCCACAAACGGGGGCGGCCGCAGGCCGAGCAAGCTCAGGCCGGTGCCGAGCATGGCCGCGTGGGACGGCGGGAGGTCGTCGCGCTCGTTGCGCGGGCGGGCTATCGTCGCCTCTGCCTCCGCGGTCTCAGGGATTGACTCCTCAGGGCCAGTGACCACGGTGGGCGTCGTCTCCACCGCGATCGACTGGACATCTCCGTGGGCGTCGTCGTCTACCGGGGCGAGCTCCCGCAGGGCCTGCGCCGCGTGGGCAGCAAAGGCAAAGCGCTCCTCCGGCACCTTGGCCAGAATCCGGCGGAGCCATCGCTCCAGGCCAGGCGGGGTGGGGAACCGCGGGGCAAACGGCGGCAGTTCTTCGTCCATGTGCGCGCTGGCGATCTGGAAGAAGTTCCCGTCAAACGGCACCTGCCCTTGGACGAACTGCCAGACGATGATGCCGAGGGCGTAGAGGTCCGTCCACGGGCCGTAGCGTCGCCAGGTGCCCTTGAACAGCTCGGGCGCCATGTGGGTGGGGGTCCCCGGCGACATCGCGCCGGTGGCGTGCGCTCTGGAGCGGGCCGCGACGGCGATTCCAAAGTCGGAGAGGATCCTGTCCCCGGAGCCGTCCGCGGCGATCAGGATGTTGGCGGGTTTCAGGTCACGGTGGATCACCCCGCGGGCGTGGGCGTGCGCCAGCGCCTCCAGGACTTCCAGGGCCAGGCGCGCGCAGTCAGTCCAGCGGGCCGGGGCCGGAAGGTCTGCGATGCAGCCCTCGGCCAGATCCATGACGATGAAGGGGACCTCCTCTTCCAGGAAGTACCCCAACGGGGTGCGCACGCGGGCGTTGAGGGTACCAAAGTCGTGAATGCGGACGATGCCGGGATGATCCAGCCGCGCCATCGCGTCCACCTCGGTACGAAAGGCCGTCGACGCGCGGTCGGCGCTCGCCAGGAACTTGATGGCGACTTGTTGCGCGGTGTCGCGGTGTCGCGCGTTCCACACCTCGGCCATCCCGCCCTGGCCGATTTTCGCGTGGAGGACAAAGGGACCCAGTGCCCTCATTCCTTGGCCTTGCGCTCCGCGTCCCGGATCATCTGGACCTTTTGACGCGCTCCCTTGTGGCGGGGCTCCAGTTCGAGCACGCGCTGGAACGACATCAAAGACTCGCGCGCATCGCGCCGGAGCATGGCCATGTCGCCCTTTCGGAAGTAGAGCTGCACGCCGTTGAGGAGCTGCATGGAGTTGACGATGGTCTCGCGGTAGGCGGTCCGGGTCTTCTTGTCCTTGAGCACTTCATATGCGGCGTCCAGCGCCTCCTGAATCTCCTCGAGTCGGTGGCGGGAGTCGGCCAGAATTTCGTCGGGCCAGGCTTCGGGGCTGAACTCCTTCTTGTGGGCTTCGTACGCCTCAGTCACGATCTCCGTGTAGGCGCTCCAGTGCAGGGACAGCAGCTCGTAGTGGGTCGAGTTGCCGATCTTGTCGTACATCGTCCCAAGGCGCGCCCGCGCGCGTGCGATCTGCCCATCGACCTGTTCTCCCTCCTCGAAGCGCAGGAAGCCGAGGTCGCGCAGGGTCAGGATCATGCTGAGCGTGTCGGCGTGACCCAGGTTGCTGATGCTGGGTACGTTCTTGACCTTGTTGTCCTCAGCCAGAACCACATCCCAGAAGCGTTTGTGCTTCTTGGACAATTGGATCTCCGCCAGCGGAATGGGGGGCGGGACCACCTTCCGGACGTAGAATTGGGTGAACGCTTCCACGACGGCGTCCAGTTGTTGCGCGGTCTTCTGCTTCCAGCGCTCAAAGACGTACTTGAAGCCGATCTGACCGATGGAGACCGGTGGGGTGCCGTAGCGTTGGGGCAGGGGGCCAAGGTCGTAGTACGCAAACTCCCCGGCGTGGACCTCCTGAAAGATGTGCCCCAGGACGTAGACCATCCGACTCTGCAGCGCCGCCAGCGACTGCTGGTACGGGAGGTGACGCAGCTGGACGAGTGCGGCGTCGTAGGAACAGCCGCGATCGTGCGCGAACCGCTCGGCTTCTTTGTGGGCCTCCCAGGTCAGCGCCCCCGCCTGGACCAGGAGCGAGCCCAGGTGCAGGTCCGGGTTGCGCGGCTCCATTCGGATGTCCACAGGGCAGCCGACCTGCATGACGAGGAAGTAGGTGACGTCGCCCTTGATGACGGCGAGCCCGTCCTCCTGCCGGCTGGCGATGTCGGTGACGTACAGCGAGAGAGGGTGCTGATCGTCGATGGTCCCGGAGACGCTGGGCGCGTTGGCCTTGATGACGGCGCGGATGCTTCGGGTGTTCAGTTGCCCTGGCGGCGGGGGGGCTACCTGCCCGGTTGGGGCCTGGGCCCACGGGCTCTGCGGGGGTTGCTGGGCCGGAGGCCACGGGGGCTGTTGGGCACCGTGGCCGTACTGCGGAGGGGGCGCCTGCTGGGAGGGGTAGGACGGCGCGCCACCATGGGGGGCTTGGCCTGAGGCGTTCGGCGCCGAGGAAGGAGGATCTGCCCCGCGGTGTGCGACCGGCGGTGGCGGCGCCTGCGGCGATGCGGGGACCGTCCGGCTCGCAGCGCGATCGCCGGCGTCCACCGGTGGCGATGGCGTGTCGGCTGCCTCGAGCTCGGCGGCACTGAACGTGGGACGTTTTCTGCTCGCCGTGGACCGCCGCAAGCGGGGCGGCTCGGTGCGCGGACCACCGGACGGGGTGCTGGGGACGACATTCGTAGCGCTGAACAGCGCCTGCGCGGACCCGATGATCTCGCGCCAATCGGTGGTGGCGGGCTTCACATCGATGGCCGTGCCGGACGGCGACTGAAACACCACCCGCCCCTCCCACCAGAGCTCCTCGCCCGTGACTGGCAGGACGAGGCACACGTCCACCGTCGCGTTGAGTTCAACCTCCTGCTCGAGCTGCACGAACAGGCCGTTGGTGCCGGCGAGTTGGCCGGCCAGGTCCTCGAGGGCGCCCGACGTGAACACGTCAAATGCCAGCGTCCAGCCTCCTCCCACGGGGTTGAGGTAGGTCTTTGTGCCGAGCATCCCGGGTGACTCGACGGCGGTGGCGGCCTCAACACCTGGCGAAGCGCTCTCTTCCGCTGCCTGCTCAACCGCTGTCGCCGCCTCCGCCTCGGTGGCGGTCACGGGTGTGGCGACCTCTTGCGGCTCTTGCACATCCTGGGCGTCCCGCGCCGCAGAGGCAGGGTCTGCGGACACATCGTCCCCGTTCATGTCGGGGTCCATGGAGGTGCCGGCGGACCCGTCGACACTGGGCCCGAAGCTGCGGTCCAGCGAGGCCTGCTCCCCTTCAAAGTCGAGGTCCCACGAATCGCTGACGATCTCGTCGCCGTCCAAATCAGGGGACGGAAGCACCACCGTGGCCTTGGGGTCCGTCTCCCGCGCGACGGCGACCGGTGCCGCAGGGGCCGCAGAGGCAGCAGGGGCAGGGGGCGCGGTCGGGGTCTGTCCCCTCGGGGGCGTCTGGATTCCTACGTTGGTACGCAGGTCCTGCACCACGGTCGCGAACGCAGAGTAGAGCTCCTGTTCGGACAGCCCACGAAACTCTGTCCGCAGCAGATGCAGCAGCTTCTCGCGGAACTGGGCCTGGAGCGAGGAATCGGACATGCCACCTGATCGAGTTGAACGCTTGCCAAGCACCATACCATCTTTTCGAGCCTGACAAAGGAGCGCAAATGCGCGCAGCGCAGCGCATCGATCGCGCCGCGCAATGGGGCCACCAACGTCGCGGCCATCGTGCGGGAATCAGCCTTGCAGGCTGGCGTAGAGGCTCGCGTATTCGCCCGCTGCCCGCTTCCAGCTCCAGTCCAACCGCATGCCGTTGTCCCGCGCCCTGGCAAAGGCGACTGGGTACGTGAACCAGGTGTGCAGAGCCCACCCCACAGCTTCCGCCAGGGCACCAGGGTGGTGATCGCCGTAAAGCCAGCCGGTGCCCGTCGGCAGCGCCGGGTCCCAGGGCTGGACGCTGTCGCGCAGGCCGCCTGTGGACCGCACCACCGGGACGGCCCCATAGCGCATCGCGTACATCTGCGTGAGCCCACAGGGCTCGAACAACGAGGGCACGACAAACAGGTCCGCCGCTGCGTAGATGCGCGCCGCGAGGGTCCCGTCAAACCGGAGCACCGCGCGGGCCTTGTCCCCATGCGTCGTCTGCAGGGCGGCCAGTCCAGCCTCCAGTTTCGGATCTCCGGTGCCGAGCGCTACAAACTGAACATCGCCGGCAAGAATCTGAGGCGCAGCCGCCAAGAGGACATCGATCCCTTTCTGCCAATCGAGCCGCGACACCAGACCGATCAGCGGCACGTCGGCGCGCGCGGGCAGGCCGAGCTCCTCTTGCAGCGCGCGCTTGCACACCGCTTTGCCCGCCAGGTCATCGGCGTCGTAAGTGGCGGGCAACCGGGGGTCTGTCGCGGGATTCCAGGTGTCCGTGTCGACGCCGTTGAGGATGCCGCGCAGGGTGCCGTTGGCCGCGCGGGCCCGGAATACACTCTCGAGGCCGAAACCGCCGGTGTCGGTCAACTCGCTGGCGAATGTGGGGCTGACGGCGGTCACGGCGTCGGCGGCGACCACGCCGCCTTTGAGCGTGTTGAGCGCGCTGCCAAACATCGCCGTGGCCCGGTGCCGCTCACTGAGGTCCAATTGCCCGAGCGTAGCTGGGGGGAACAGTCCCTGGTGGGCGGCGTTGTGGACGGTGAGGACGGTGCGGGTTCCGGGCATCAGCCCCATGGGCTTGTGCAGTGCGTTGAGGTAGACCGGCGCCAGCGCGCCCTGCCAGTCGTGGGCGTGGACAATGTCAAAGTCTCCCAGAGTTGCGCCGTTCGCGAGCCGATCAAATCGCACGAGGCGGCCCACGTCGAGGGCCCCCCGGCTCATCAGGGCGTACCGCAGCTGGTTGTCGCCATACACGCCGCTGGCGTCGCCGTAGATTCCGGCGCGCTCGTAGCAAGGGTTGTAGAGCAAGATGTGGGCGAGCTGGTCTGACTCTTCGTGCACCAGGAAACGCAGCTCGTGGTGGGCGCCCTGCATCCAGTACCAGAACTGGCCGCGGGGTTCCCAATCGCGCTGCGTATCGGTCGAGCCGGTGTAGGCCGGCGAGACGGTCACGATGGTGTGGCCGGCGGCGGCCAGTGCGCGGGGCAGGGCCGAGCAGACGTCGCCCAGTCCTCCCGTCTTGGAAAATGGCGCCACCTCGGCGGAGACAAACAGGACCTTCATGCGGGCGTCTTTCCTTTGTGTTGCGGTGACGATGGAATCTGCAGGGGGACGGACCGGATCAGAACGTGCCGTGCATCAGGCGGGTCCCCATCTTGAACAGAAGGTGGGGCGTTCCGTCGGGTCCGACGCCAATGGCGATGTACTCATCGCTGTCCTCGGCGGTGACCACGTCGCTGATTTCAAATGTGTCGTTGCCGGTGGCGTATCTCACGCCCACGTCACTCACCGTGTAGGCGATGTGCACCGTGCCGTCGGGCTCGATGGCCAGGCCCACGGCGGTCCCGGCACCTTCGGTGTCGTCGATCAGCTGGTGGGTCACCCTTTCGCCGTCGATCCTGGCCAGGACGAGTCCTGCCTGGTCGCGGTCCCGGTACGTGACCCATGCGGACCCGTCATGCCATACCGTCGCCATCTGAGGGTGGGGGAATGTCAGGCCGGAGAGGACGCCGACCACGGTCTCGGCGGTCCAGTTGTCGCCGCGCGACGAGCAGCGCACTCGCCCCGAGGAGGTGTAGCATGCGTAGGGGACGCCGTCGTCGTCGAGGACGATGGTGGCATCCTGCCCGCGGGTCGCGATCTCTTCGATCTGCCAGGTGTCGTCCGGTTTGGTGGCGTAGCGCAGGTTGGCCAGAAACGCTGAGTAGGCGATGTGAGGCACGCCGTCGTCGCCGACAACGAGACCCGTTGTGTCCCACGGGTCGGCCTCAGGATCCGCCAACTCGACTTGCCACACTCCGTTGATCAGCGAGGCGAAGACGACGGCGTCACCCTCGTCGTCGCGGTACGAGATTCTCGGGGTTGCGTCGGGCGCCAGGGCGATGCTGCCGGAGCGACCGCGGCTCGGGCCCTCGTCGGCGCTCTCAAAGGCCCACCGCTCGCCATCCAACAAGCCGTACCGCATGTCCTGGAGGCTGATGTTGGCGTGGGCCGCATGCACGACGCCGTCCTCGCTGACGACCAGGGTGATGTCGTACCCGTTCACGCCGACGGCGGTGTCCGCCTCGACAAATTGCCACTGGCAGCAGCCGTCCGGACACCGCAGCCAGCCCGGCGCGCAGGAGGTGGCGACGCACACGGCCCCGTCGCAGCCCACGCTGCCGACGCTGTCCCCGGTGGGGCAGATCGAGCAGGCGCCATCGCACAACATCGCGCCTTCCACGCAGCTGCTGGCGCTGCACTCATTGGCGTCACAGGCGACCTCGTCGACGTTCTCCACTGGGCAGACAGGGCAGACGCCGTCGCAGGCCAGCCGTCCCTCTTCGCAGGCGCTGGCTACACACTCGTTCCCGTCGCAAGCGGTGTCTGTCACGCCGTCATCGGGACATCTGGGGCAGAGACCGCCGCACGCCATGCGACCGTCGCTGCATGTGGCCGGGACGCATCGATCCCCGTCGCAGGTCGTGGTCCGGACCCCGTCGGTCGGGCATCGGGCGCAGCGCCCGTCGCACAGGCGCGTGTCGTCGTCGCAGGTGAGGCCGCACTGCCCGTCGGAGCAGGTGGCGTTGCCGTTGGGGTCCGTCGGGCACGGGTCGCAGCGGTCGCCGCAGGTGTCGACTGTCGCGCTGTCCACGCAGGCGTCTGCGCAGATGTGAAACCCTGGCTCGCAGGATTCTGGCACACACGCGGTGCCGTCACAGGTGACCGACGCGACTTCCTCGGTCGGGCACGCGGCGCAGACGTTGTCACAGATCAATGTGTTCTCCGCCTCGCATTCCGTCGCGACACAGGTTCCGCCGTCGCAGGCCACGGTGTCTGCCCCCTCGGGGCACGCGGCGCAGGCGCCGTCGCAGGGCAGGAAACCCGCCGCGCACTCGAGCGCGCATTCAGCGCCGTCGCACACAGCGTCGCCGTTGGGGTCGGTCGGACAGGGGGAGCAGCGGGCGCCGCAGGTGCGCGTGTCGGTGTCGTCTGCACAGCGCCCGTCGCAGACGTGTTCGCCTGGGTCGCACACGCATTGCATGAGCTCCGAATCGCAGAACTCGCCGGCGTTGCCGCACTGCGCGTTGGATGTGCAGCCGAACACGCAGCGACCGCTGGACTCGTCGCAGACACTGAGCCCCTCGCAGGGCGTCTCGCGGCAGTCCTCGACCTCGCGGCAGGTGCCAAATTGGCAGTGGTGACCCTCTGGGCATTGGTTGCTGCACTCGCCGCAGTGACGCGGGTCGCCGCCCGTGTCCACGCAAGACTCGTCACACAGGGCAAACCCCGACTCGCAGACAGGCGCGAAGCCGTTGTTGTCCTCGGCGGGCTTCTCGGCGGGACATCCAGCCAGAAAGAGGGTCGCGGCCAGCGCGGCGAGCGCTGGAAATGGGTCGCTGTATCGCATGGTCACCTCGCCGTGAGCTTTGCCCCGGGCACGTGCGCGGTCAAGAAGCGCCTCCCCCGGCGCGCTCCCCAGGTACGTCACGATTCTGACCGGATGAGCGGCAAGCTCGAGCGGTAGAGGGCAACCCGACCCGAGCTTCTGCTCGCTACAGCTGCGTCAGCGCTGCAGCGATGCGCTCCCGAAATCGTTCCGGAAAGCAGAGGCGGACAACCTCGTACCGGTCGCGCCCGAGGAGGTGCGCGATGTCCGAGTGGGTCTCGATGCGCGCCTCGCCGTCGGGCCAATCGACCATGATGGGGCGCTGCCCCGGTGTGCCTTCGGGATCGTAGGGCTTGTACGGGATGTCGGCCGCGCGATCGACGAGCAAATGGTAGTCGGGCTCGCCGCCGCCGCGCTTGATCACGCTGCGCGCGAGATCGATGGCACCGCCTGCGCCACGCCTGTCGGACGCGGGCACGTCGAACGTCTTGTACAGCCGGCGGTCCAGCAGACCACAGCTGAGCTCCGCCAGGATCGGGTCGACGCTGTGACTCCAGGCTTTGAGAATGACCCAGATGTCGGTGTCATCAAGCGTGGCAAACGCGATGGGTGGAACCCGCTTGCCCATCAAGAGAGTGTGCAGGGGGCCGGTGGGGACATGAAGCAGATCGGAACCTGCCTGGATGAGCGTGGAAGCGCGCAGGATGGCCGCCTCGAGCATCTTCTCGGCGGATCGGACGGCCTTGTGCAGATAGACCTGCTTGAACATGTGGAACCTGGCGATCAGATAGCCCTCAATGGCCTCCTTGGCGCGACCGCTGGCCAGCAGGTGCCCCGGCTCGGCCTGCAGAGTGCTGACGATGCGCTCAAAGTCATACGTCGCGATCTTGACCCCGGTGAGCAAGCCGTCGCGCAGGATGTAGTCCAGGCGATCCGCGTCGAGCTGGCTGCTGACGATGTCCCCGTAGAAGGTCCTCGGCGCGTCATGGCCGAGCAGTCCGGCGACCTGGGCTGGCAGCTCTGGGTCCACCTCGGCGAGGATGGCGTGGACCGGCGTGTCCGGGTCCAGGATCAGCGCCATGCTGATTCGCTCGTGGTGCACGCCGGTCACGGCCTCGATCGCGTGGCTGAAGGGGCCGTGTCCGATGTCGTGGAGGAGGGCGGCGGCCAGCGTGGCGTACTTGATGTCGGGCTGCGGGGCGCCGCCGCAGACCTGGTTGAGGACGCGCCGCGCCAGGTGGGTCACGCCCAGCGAGTGGGCAAACCGGGAGTGCTCGGCGCCGGGGTAGACGAGGTTGGCCAGGCCCAGTTGGCGGATGCGGCGCAGCCGCTGCACCTGTGGGGTGGCCAGAAGCTCGACCAACATGCGTTCGCATCCATCGTCGATGTCGAACGCAATGATATTATGGACAGGGTCCCGGAACAGCTTGGGCTTCATGGGACGTTCACCGAAACGTGGTAACCCACGACGTGCGTGCTAGCTTGTGGCGCGTATAGCAGATGACGAGCACGGTGGCCAAAAGCCTCAATCCATTACGCGCGCGCGCAGGTCTCCCCCCAGAGTGTCTGGTCCCCGTCACAGCCGCGTTTGCGCGGGCGTTCGTCGCCGCGCTGATCGCGTTGGTGGCCCTGGCGACCGCCGTGCCCGCCGGCGCCTTCGATCTGCGCATCGGGACCCGCACGCGCCTCGACGTGAAGAACAGCGTGGAGGGCACGCTGGTGCAGGTGGATGGCCATCTGCGCGACAATGTCGGGCAGGGCATTGGCGGAGAGATCGTCACCATCGAGTTTGAGCGCAAGGTGAACGCGACCGGTGTCACGGCCGTGGACGTGAGAACGGACCGGACGGGACGCTTCTACCACACGCAGCGGCTCGGGACCGGCGTCTACAAAGGGCAGATCCACTACGCTGGGCGCGAGCACTACTACTCGGCCAGCGACTTCGAGTTTTCCGTGGAGGCCCGCCAGGGCGTGGTTGCGGTTGGGCTGGAGGCCCCGCGCTTTGTCACGGCCGGCTCCGGCATCGCCGTGCGTGTCCTTGCGACCAGCGGCGACCGCCCCGTTCCGGACCTGCCCGTCACCGTCACGCTCGGGCCGCGCTCCGCAGACGTGAAGACCGGCAAGAATGGCACCGCGTTGGCGACGCTGAGCGCGGCGGCGGTCGACGGCAAGGAGATCGTCATCGAGGCGCGGTTTCCGGGCGACATGGACTTTGGCTCGGCAGCGGCCCGGACCACGGTCCGCGTCCTGACGCGTCCAGCGTGGGCCGAGTTCACGGCGAGCCAGGTTCGGCAGCGGCTGCGCCGGGGCGTGCGGACCTCCGGTGTGTTTGCCGACGCCAGCGGGCCCGTCGCACGGGTGCCCGTGGAGATTGGTCTGCGGATGGAGGGCCGCGACGTCCAGCGTTTCACCGCTGTCACCGACGACGCCGGCCGGTTTGATGTCTTTGTGCCCGAGGGCAACCTGCAAGCCGGCCCTCACGAGGTGCAGGCCCTGGCCGTAGTCGGCAGCACCAAGGTGGAGTCGGAGGTTCAGACCGTGGAAGTGTCCCGGACCGGGTCGGGGGCTGTCGCCTGGGTTCTCGGCGTGGTGCTCGCCCTCTGTCTGCTGGTGCTGGCTGGGTTCATGGCGCGCGAGCTGCTCGGGGACGTCCGCCGCAGGCGGCCCAGGACCCAGACCAAGCGGCCTCGACAGTCGCTGGAGGCCGCGCGGTCGCCGCGGATCCTGGCTCTGGACGACCCCCCGCCGCAGGATCTCTCGGTGGCCCCCGACGGTACGTCCATCGCCGGTATCACCAGCGATGCGCAGACCCGCGACCCGGTCGGCGGTGCGCGCGTGGCCGTGCACGACGACGAGGGCGAGGTCGTCGTGGAGGTGGCAACGGACGCCCGCGGCGTGTTCCGGTTCTCAGGCCTTTTGCCCGGTCGCTACGAGCTCCAGACCCGGTGCAAGGGCTACGTCTCAGCGGCCCATCAGTTCAGCATTCCCCACAGTGGGGCGCTCGCCTGGTTCCGTTTCCCGCTCACACCCGTGCGGGTCGTGGTCCGGGATCTGTTTGAGGCGCTCGTGGAGGACCTGAGCGCGCAGGAGAATCCATGGGGCCGGCTGACGCCGCGACAGACCGTGCGGATGCTGTTGGCGGCGGTTCGGGCCCCCGGCGGCCCCGCGGCGACCACAGTGCCCGAGGGGTACCAGGCGTTTCGCGAGAGGCTCTCCGCGGTCCTGGCCGCGCGGCAGACCGGGAGCGAAATGACGGCGGACGATGTGGTCAGCGCGGTGGTGGAGGTCCTGGAGGAGGTCTACTACTCGCACCGGCTCCACGACGAGGCCGTGGCCACGATCATGGAGCGTTTGACTGAAGATGTGCGCCGCCGCGCGGAGGTGTCATGACAGGTGCCCAGCGGCTGCTCGCCTGTCTCGTCACGGTCGCGGTGCTCCTGCCCGGTGCACTGGGGTCCGCGCAGCCGACCCCGCTGCAGGCCGGGGACTACGGGCTGGAAAACAAGGAGTGGAACGGTCTGTCCGACTTTGTTCGGCTCGCGGCGTCGCGCGACATCGAGCTGCGTCCCGCCGCCGGAATCGACTACGCGAAGCTCACCCCCCAGGACCGGCTGGTGATCGTCTACCCGACAAGGGAGATCGAACCTGACACGCTGGCATCGTTCGTCGTGGACGGCGGCAAGGTCCTGCTCCTCGACGACTTTGGTGCCTCCACCCAGCTGCTCGGACGGCTCGGCATCGAGCGGATCCCGGCGGCCGACGTTCCCCACGAGACGGTGCATATGGGCCGGCCTGGTCTGCCCATCTTCAGACCGGGGGGAAAGCACCCGCTGCTCGACGGAGTCCACGAGGTCGTCGCCAACCATCCGGCTGCGCTGCGCACCGACGGCGGCGCGATCCTTCCGTACGACGACCCCAGCGCCGGTCTCGTCTACGACATGCGGCTCGGCGAGGGCAAGGTGGTGGTCGTGGCCGACTCGAGCGTGGTGATCAACCATATGCTGCAGGTCGGGGACAACCGGGAGTTTCTGACCAACGCCCTGCGCTACATCTGCCGCGATGTGGACGGTGAGTGCAGGCCCTATCTGCTGGTGGGGGACTTTGTCCTCGCGGGGCGGTACGCCTCGCAATCCGACCCGCGCAAAGACGTGTCCGACTGGGCCAGCGACGTGCTGGGCGCACTCAACGACTGGTTGGACGACCTCGCGGACGACATCCCCCATAAGAACGCCATCTACTACGCGTCCCTGTTGCTCATGGTCGGACTCATCATCTTTGCGGTGACCATCTTCCCCTGGCGAAAGGCCCGCCCGGTGCGTCCCGCCGTCGGTCCGCCGGAGGCGGTCAAGCCGCTGTCGGAGTTTGAGTGGAACCTGCTGCGCTACGAGCGAGGGGGCTTCCAGGCCAACCACGCGCTCCCCATGTCGATTTTGAAGACCGAGTTCGAGCGCTTGTTCTTCCGCGAGGTCGTGCGCGGCGAGTCCGTGCCACCGCAGGATGACCCGCGTCGTGTGGCGTTCCTCAAGACGTGTGCGCAGCGATACGTGGAGCGGTACCGCGAGGATCTGGGGGCGTCGGGGCGAAAGGGTGTGTTCAAGGAGATCCACGGCTTGCTGCGTCAGTTTTCACGCATCCCGCCGCGGCATAGGCTGTTCCTGGACAGCGAGGCGTATTTCAGTCAGCGAGAATTGATGTCTACCTGGCGCAAGAGCCGGGAGATTCTCGATATCATGGGAGTCGGTGAGGAGTATGAGCAACGGACACGTCGGTCACGACGCGGCTGAAAGAGAGCTTGCGCCAGAGACCCTGGCCGCAGTCAAAGCGCGCCTTCGCGAGGTGATGGATGCCATCGGCACCGTGTACATCGGCCCTGAGTCGACCACGGAGACGCTGCTTGTGGCCATGATTGCGCGCGGGCACGTGCTGCTGGAGGGCGTCCCGGGTGTGGCCAAGACCACGTTGGTCAAGGCGTTCGCCCAGACACTGGGCGCCGATTATCGCCGCATCCAGTTCACGCCCGACCTGTTGCCGAGCGACATCACCGGCACCTACATCCTGAACATGAAGGAGAACACCTTTGCGCTCAGGCGAGGACCCATCTTTGCCAATGTGGTCCTCGGCGATGAGATCAACCGCGCGCCCGCCAAGACACAGTCGGCGCTGCTTGAGGCGATGCAGGAGCGCCAGGTGACCGTGGAGGGTGTTACCGAGCAATTGGGTGCGCCGTTCCTGGTGCTGGCCACGCAGAATCCGGTGGAACAGGAGGGCGTCTACATGCTCCCGGAGGCGCAGCTGGACCGCTTTCTCGTCAAGCTGGAGATGGGGTACCCAACCTTTGAGGACGAGCTTCGGATCATGCGCACGCACGATCGGCCCGTGGCGAAGTTGCCCGCACTGTTGCGCCCGGCGGAGATCATCTCCATGTGCGAGCTGGCCGACCGTGTGCACGTCGACGACGAGCTTGTCGCCTACATTGCCCGCGTCACGCAGTTCACCCGCGGGCACCAACAGGCGCAACTGGGCGCGTCCCCCCGCGCCTCCATCGCCCTGATGCGGGCGGCAAAGGCGCGGGCCCTGATCCGTGGCCGGGACTACGTGCTGCCCGACGACATCCGGAATCTGGCCGTCCCTGTGCTGGCGCATCGTGTGGTCCTGGTGCCGGAAGCCGAGCTCAATGGGTACCAATCCGAGGATCTGGTCCGACAATCGCTCGAGTCCGTTCGCTACGGAGCCTGACCGTACGTGGCTCCCTACCTGACAGGTGCGGGTCGTGCCGTGCTGGCGACGGCGTTGCTGCTCATCGCGGCGGGGGTCGTGGCCGGCCACTGGCCACTGGTGCTGCTGGGGGGCGTCCTCATCGCGGTGCTTGGGCTGTGCTGGTACGCCTTGCTCGCGCCCGCGCTGATTCTGGAGCGGCGCCTCCTGCGGATGGAGGTTGTCACGCCGGAAGGTGTCGTCACCGACAGTCTTCGGGCTGGCCGACCCATGAGCCTTGGCCTTCAGATTCGCAACCGGGGCGGCGCCACGCTGCGGGGCCTGGTGCTGCGGCCGCATATGGGGAGTGGGCTGCGGGTCGTGGA
>CALBXO010000599.1 GCA_937890335.1 uncultured Pseudomonadota bacterium
ATCAATTGTGTCACCTGGCTGGCCAATACCTTCGGCCAGTTCGGCATCCCCCTCAAAGCCGGCGAGATCATCCTCTCCGGCTCTCTGGTCCCGCTCGAACCCGTGGTCGCCGGAGACCATATGCACGTCGAGATCGAGGGCATCGGAAGCGCATCGGTACAGTTCACATGAAGAAGACGTTCCAAGGCTACCCCCGCGGCTGGTTCCTCGTGGCCACATCCGACGAGCTCCCCACCGGAAAAGTGTTGCCGATGGAGTACTTCGGCAAACAGCTCGTCGCCTTCCGCGGAGAGTCTGGTGAGGTGAAGATCCTGGATGCGTTCTGCCCGCATCTCGGCGCCCATCTCGGACATGGGGGCCTGGTCAAAGGGGACACCATCGAGTGCCCTTTCCACGCCTGGAAATTCGATGGAGAAGGCCAATGCGTGGAGATACCGTACTGCGACGAGATCCCTGCCAAGGCCTCCCTGGGCGCCTGGCGCGTGCACGAGATCAACGGACTCGTCTTCGTCTGGCACGACTGGGCAGGTGGCGAGCCCGATTACGAAATCCCTCTGTTGCCGGAGGTCGGAAGCGCGGAGTGGACCCCGTGGAGCTCCAGCGTCATGGAGGTCAAAACCCACCCAAAGGAGATCGTCGAGAACGTCGTCGACAAGGCGCACTTTCCGAGGGTGCACCGGACCGAGGTCGTCTCCTTCGAGAACGAGTTTGACGGACACATCGCCACGCAAAAGACCCATGGCATCGCCACGCCACCGGGCGGTGGAAGGGACGAGTTCAAGATCACGGCGACCTACTTTGGTCCCGGCATCCAGATCAGCTGGATGGACGGCTACCTGTCGAGCATCCTCTTCAACGCCCACACGCCCATCGGCCCAAATCGCCTGCACCTGCGCTTTGGCGTCATCCTCAAGATGGCCGGTGGCAACGTCGCCAAGACCGAGAAATTCTCCGCCATGTACTGCGAGAACCTGCGCAATGGGTTCCTGGAAGACGTGGAGATCTGGGAGCACAAGCTCTACCGCGATCCGCCTGTCCTGTGCCGCGGTGACGGCCCCATCATGAAGCTGCGCAAATGGTACGGACAGTTCTACGAGGCCTGATGTGACCTTCCGAGACGACGCACGGGCGTGGATTCTGGAGAACGCGCCCAAGTCGCTGTTTGGTACCCGAAAGGGCAAGTTCGGGGGCAGCTGGGGCGGGCGCAAAGAGCGGTCGCTGGACCCGGATCTGGCCACCTGGCGTGAGCAGATGCTCAGCCGCGGTTGGACGGCACCGGGCTGGCCCGTCGAGTACGGCGGCGGTGGCCTGGGAAAGACGGACACCCGCGCGGTCCACGAGCTTCTGGCCGAGCTGAAGCTGCCCCCGCCCGTCGTCGGCTTTGGCCTGACCATGATCGGCCCCACATTGCTCGACTACGGCACCGAGGAACAGAAGGCGCGTTTCATTCCGCCCATCGTTCGCGGCGAAATCCGTTGGTGCCAGGGATACTCCGAGCCAGGCGCCGGCAGCGACCTGGCCAGCCTCGCGACCAAAGCCGTGCGCCAGGGTGACGATTTTGTCGTGACGGGACAGAAGATCTGGACGTCCCACGCTGACGAATCGGACTGGATCTTCTGCCTGACGCGCACCAACGCCGAGGTGAAGAAACAGGCGGGAATCACGTTCCTGTTGATCGACCTGGAGTCCGACGGTGTCGATGTGCGCCGCATCGAACTCATCAGCGGCCAATCCCCCTTCTGCGAGGTGTTCTTTGACGAGGTACGCGTGCCCGTCAGCCAGATGGTCGGAGCCGTCGATGACGGCTGGACTGTCGCCAAAGCGTTGCTCGGGTACGAGCGTGAGATGGTCGGCGAGGCGATGGGCGGCACGTTGCGCAACGTGGAGGCCGAGCTCCTGGACCTGATGCGCGAGCACGACGCCGCGCGCTATGCCGGGGAGGTGGCCCGCATCTCCATGGACGCCCAATGCTTCCTGGACACCATCTCTCGTGTGCAGAGCCGCGCCAAAGCGGGCGCGCCTGGTCCAGAGGGTTCCGTCCTCAAGGTCTTTGGCAGTGAGCTCAAGAAGCGGCGGTACGAGCTGGGTGTTCGCATCGCCGGGACGGCTGCACTCCAGCCAGACAACCCGGCGTGCGTCGATTGGCTCCGCGCGCGGGCCACGACGATCGAGGGCGGGACAACGGAGATCCAGCTCAACATCGTCGCCAAGCGGGTCCTGGGACTGCCGGACCGGCAGGCCTACCTCAGCTGGGACACGGGAGAGGAGGGAATCCTCGATCGTGAGGAGCGCGGAGAACTGGCCCGCACCGCGGACCGCTTCTTCGCCGACGCCGGGGGAGTACCGCGGGCCCGCGCCGCGCGGTGGACGGACCCTGGATACGACACGGGCCTGTGGCACCAGATGGAAGAGCTGGGCTGGCTCGATCCGGATCTCGGCTGCAGCGAGTTCGCTCTGATCGCCATGGCCGCCGGCCGATACCTGGCCCCCGAACCTCTGGCCGCCCACCGAGGCGGCGCACAGCGCGTGGACGCTCGCCGGCGGGTGGACGGCCGCGCGACGTACGAGGAGGTGACCGGCCCGGAAGCCCTGAAGGCGACCGTGGCAGTCTGCGCCGAACTCGTGGGCATCAGCACGGGCGCCTTTGAACTGACACTCGACTACCTGAAGACCCGCCGCCAATTCGACCAGGTGATCGGCGCATTTCAGGCGCTCCAACACCGCGCGGCGCGGCTCTACCTGGAGCTCGTGTTGGCACGCGCGGCCGTAGCATCCGCCGCGCAGGCCCTCGACGATGGAGCGCCCGACGCCGTCCGCAGAATCTCGCTCGCCAAGGCGCGCGTCGGCGAGACCGCCATGAGAGTCACGAGCGAGGCGGTCCAGATGCATGGCGGCATCGGCGTCACCGAAGAGTGCGACGTGGGGCTCTTCCTCAAGCGCGCGCGCGTGTGCGAGAGTCTGTATGGCGACGCGCTGATCCATCGCGAGCGCTGGCAACAGCTGGGAGGCTACCCGTGAAGATAAAGATCGACCGCGATCTCTGCGAGGCCAACGCCGTGTGCCTCGACTACGCACCCAAGGTCTTCACGCTCGACGACAACGACGAACTCCACGTCACCGAAGCCGAGCTGACCGAGGCCAACCGCGCGGCCATCGCCCAGGCCGTCAAACATTGCCCGCGCGGAGCGCTCTCGGCGGACGAGTAACCGGGGCACTCCGCGACAATTCACTCAAGGCGGCTCCCACTTCGTCCGTTGGTCGGTTGGCATGCGCCCAATTGGCCAAGGAAGAGAAATGAAGCGCCTTTCGATACTGCTCATCACACTGCTCGCCACAGCCGGCACCGCGAACGCCCAGGATGTGTGCTGGAGCGTGTCCGACGAGACCGACTCGCTGGTCCGGTTTGACCCCTGGTCCGAAGGACGCGACGCGGAAGAAGTCGTCGGCCAATTGGGCGTCCCAAACGTGGACGCCATCGCCATGCAGCCCGAGACGGGCATCCTCTACGCCGCCAACGGGCGCTGCGTTGGCACCATCGACGTCCAAACGGGTGAGTTCAGCCGGCTGGCGTGCCTGGGCCACGTGAATGGGCGCGCCGGGCGTCTTCCCGTCCTGGACATCGATTCCATGGCGTTCCACCCGCGCACAGGGGAGCTGTTCGCGACCGTAGACTGTCCGGGGGAGGATCTGCTGATCCAGCTCAACCCGGAGACCGGCATGCACGTGCCCGGCGCGTTCCGCAGCCGCAACGACTACGAGCTCCTGGACGTGTGGGGCCCAGTGGAAAACGTGGGCGCCATCGCCTTCCACCCGCGGAACAACAAGCTCTTCGCCGTAGTCAGTGGCGAGGGCCGAGGCACCATCCTCGCCGAATACAACACGACCAACGGTCGCGCGATCCACCACTGGAACCTCGGCAACGTCCAGCTCGGCGGGCTGAGCTTCGATGTGCGCGAGCGCCTGTGGGGCAGTGGCTTCGACCCGGAGGACCGCGGTCACTGGGTCTGGCACCTGGACCCCAACGACGGCTCCTTCCTCCACTCCCGCCGCATGCACTCCGGCGGCGACTACAACGGTGTCGAGTGCGCCCCGCGCGAAATCGTGGACCTGCGCGTTCGCATCAACATCTCCACGAGAATCGTACGAGAAGAGGCGCGCGTCACCGTCACGGTCACCATCTGGAACCGAGGAAACTCCGACGCCAATGACGTGCTCATCCGCCATCGCCTGGCGCGCGTCTTTGAGTGGCTCGAGTCCGTCGCGGAGCGCGGCGACTACGACCTGGACGAGGGTATCTGGCGCGTCCGCGTGGTGCGGGCCGGCGAGCAACTGCGGCTGGTGCTGCGGGTGCGCGTGCGTCCCTACACCGACGGACACGAGGAGACCCTGGACGTGGAGGCCGAACACGAGGATGGACCGGCCGAGTTCCAGCCAGAGGACAACGAGGACCAGGACGACTTCGTGGTCGAGATGGACCCGAACGGCGATCCGGATGGGGACGGCCTGACCAATGACGACGAGGAGACGCTGGGCACCAACCGCGCGGACATCGACAGCGACGGTGACGGATACAACGACGGAGAAGAGGTCGGCGATGACCTGGAGAACCCCCGCGACACCGACGGTGACGGCATCCGCGATGTTTTCGACACCGACGACGACGGCGACGGCATCCCGTCCCGCGACGAGCGCGGCGACGTGGACGGCGACGACGTGCCGGACTACCGGGACGCCAACCACAACGACGGGCCGCTCGGTGACCTGGACAACGACAACATCCCCAACGGCATCGAGGAGCTGCACGGGCTGGACCCGGATGACAACGACAGCGACGACGACGGCATCCGCGACGACGGCGAACTGCGACCGCCCAACTTCATCCCGCGCGACACCGACAGCGATGGCGTGATCGACCCCCTGGACCCGGATGACGACGGTGACGGAATACCCACCCGTAACGATCGCGGCGACCGCGACGGTGACAGGATTCCTGACCACCTGGACGCCAACGAAGAGGACGGGCCCCTCGGCGACCTGGATGGCGACAACATCCCCAACGGCATCGAGGAAGAGCACGGCCTGAACCCGGAGAACAACGACAGCGACGACGACGGCATCCGCGACGACGGCGAGCTGCGGCCGCCGAACTTCATCCCCCGCGACAGCGACGGTGACGGACTCATCGACGCCCTGGACCCCGACGACGACAACGACGGACGGCCGACTCGTGAGGATCGTGGCGACCGCGACGGCGACCGCATCCCCGACCACCTGGACGTCGACGAGAACGACGGACCACTGGGCGACCTGGACCACGACGGGGTGCCCAACGGCGTCGAGGAGGGCTTTGGCACCGACCCGAACGACGCAGACAGCGACCACGACGGCCTCGGAGACGCGCAGGAGCTGGTCCCCGTGCACGACCCGCGCGACACCGACGACGACGGTATCATCGATGCCCTCGACCCGGACGACGACAACGACGGCCGGCCCACGTTGGAGGATCGCGGAGACGAGGACGGCGACGGCGTCCTGGACCACCTCGACCCCAACGAGAACGACGGCCCCTTCGGCGACCTGGACGGCGACACTATCCCCAACGGTGTCGAGCGTGAGTGGGGGACCAACCCCAACGACCGCGACAGCGACGACGACGGAATCCTCGACAACGAGGAGCCCCCGGGCAATGTTGACACCGACCGCGACGGTACCCCGGACGTGCTCGACCCGGACAGTGACAACGA
>CALBXO010000600.1 GCA_937890335.1 uncultured Pseudomonadota bacterium
GGGCCTGTCGCAGCTTGGCTCGAAGGCCGGCGCTCGCTGAAAATCCGGAAGAATCCCGCAACACAGCCCCCACACGCCCGTGAACCTCACCAGACCGGGGGCATCATGGGCCGACACCACTACCGACCGCACCAAAGACGCGCGTTCACGATCCTGCAGATGGCGGAGCCGACGCTCGAGATTGAGCCTGAGGTGGGAATCCCGCAGTCCTCGTGGCAGATCGACGCGGTGTTTCGAGTCGGTGAGGCGAACGCGAGTTGGGGTCCGCTACAATCGCTGCTGGCGCATCGAGAGCTGGTCGTTGAGCACTACCGCAGCACCCCGCGGCTTCCGGATCACGCGCGTGCGCTGGCCAAGCATGCATGGCGCTACGACCAATGGCTTCGCGCGCCGGGGTCGTTCGGCGACCGCCCGCCGGTGCTGTTGATACTGAGCGGAGGTTGCCCTCGCAAAGTGCTGAGGTTCGACCAGCGCCTGCGTCCTTGGGGTCCACGTGGCATGTACCGAATGCCGCGGCCAGTCGGCGATGTCATTCTGATCGATACGAAGAACCTGGCTCGTCTGCCCGGCACCTCGGTGTTTCGCATGACGCGTGTTCCACAAGACACGGGCGAGGCGGAGGCCAACTGCAGTTGGTTGCTCGCCGACCCCAACGTTCCTACACTGATCGCAACGAACATCTCGGAGTTTGTCGTGAGTACCCAAACCGACACAGACGCGTTTCCCGAAGGCAAACTGCAGGTCCAGCTGTGGCGTGAAGGTCGCGAGACCGGCCGTCAAGAAGGCCGTCAGGAAGGCCGTCAAGAAGGCCGTCAAGAAGGCCGTCAAGAAGGCCGTCAGGAAGGCCGTCAAGAAGGCCGTCAAGAAGGCCGTCAAGAAGGCCGCCGTGTGGCGCTGTTGGAGCTTGTGGCCGACCTGCGGCCGGACAGCCTGCCGCAGCTGCGCGCTCTGGAGGACCTGGACGAGCTCCGGCGCCGGGTCGCGGACCTGCTCGCTGACCGCCACTGACGTTGTCAGGGTCCAGGCCCGCGCCTCAAACATAGGGTCGGCGAAGACGCGGCCAGGGATCGCCGGCCCGCGGACCCGTGCTATGGGCACGCGGATCCATGGGCTGCGGTGTTTCCGTTGACGCGGCGAACGCCTATGATGCGCGCACATGCTCTACCCGGCCGACACCATGCGAAGAATCACCCTTGTCCTTGTTGCCCTGAGCCTGGCGTCCTGTCTCGGGGAGTCGCCCGAGGGGCTGGCGCCGGCGCCGGAGGCGAAGACCACTGTCAAGATGGACTTCCTGCACCGGCCGCTGCCCGAGATTCCACTGCCGAACGACATCGCGACGCGCTACGACGCCACATCGGCAACGGGCCGCCGGGTCAACGCGAGTCTGGTCGCGCCGACGCAGTTTGAGGCGCGGTTTCGGGAGCTGCTCGCGCAGCAGGATGGGTGGGGGCGGCTGCAGCCGATCAGCATTCCGTTCACGGGACCCATCGACCCGACGTCCGTCATGGCCGGCCACAGCGACGACAATTACGACCCCGCGGACGACGTGGTCTACCTGGTGGACATCACCCCCAGCTCGCCCGCGTACGGCGAGCTGACGATGTTGGACATCGGCAACGGCAACTACCCGGTGACCCTCGAAGAGCGCGACCTGTATTGGCGCAACGACCCCCGCGGCGACACGATGTCCCTACTCTACGAGGAGGTCGACGAGGACACGAACGGCAACGGTGTGCTGGACCGCGGCGAGGACAGCGACGCCGACGGTGTGCTGGATAAGCCCAATTGGCTGCCAGGCCACAACCCCGCGCCGGAGGATCTCGCAGGGCGCTCCGACGCCATCATGACGTTCTACGAGGCGGAGACGCAGACGTTGATCGTCAAGCCGATGGTGCCGCTGCGCGAGCGCACCACCTACGCAGTGGTGGTCACGCGCCGCATCCTGGACATGGACGGTGAGCCGGTGGGCTCCCCGTATGACTTCATCAATCACAACGGCCAGACCGAGGCGCTCCAGCCGCTGCTCAAGGTGATGCCCGCGGGCCTGGCGCTCAGCGATGTGGCGTTCACCTGGACGTTCACCACGCAGTCGCTGGAGTCCCATTGGGTGGCCGTCCGCAACGGGCTGTACGGAGAGGGTGTCCAGAAGCACCTGGGCGAGGACTTTCCGGCGGATGTGGGCGGGCTATTGCGGTTGCGTGACGCCGCCGCCTTTCCGGACGCAAAGAACCTGCACATCCTGCCCGCTGAGACATGGATTCCGGCCTACGAGATCCTGGCGCAGACCCTCCTTGGCGGCGACACGTCATCCCTCGAGTACCGCACGCTCCTGGAGCACAATTGGTATGTGGACTACCAGGTCATCGGCTGGTTTGAGTCACCCCAGCTCTTCCCGCGTGAGGGGGACGACGGCGAGTGGGTCGGTTTCAACGACCAGAGCTGGCCGCCGGACCTGGACCGTGTGCCCGCGCCAGCGCGCTCGGAGAAGATCTATTTCCACCTGACCGTCCCCCGGAAGGAGGTGTCGGCGCGCGGCAAAGGGGCGCCCGCCCCGGTCGTCCTGCTCGGACATGGGTACACGGGCAACCGTTTTGACGCCGTCACCTTTGGTCCCTACCTGGCCCGGTACGGGCTGGCGGTGTTGGCGATTGACAACGTCAGCCACGGGATCAGTGTCTCCCCCCTTGAGAAGAGCCTCGCCGGAAACCTCTTCGGTGGGCAGGGCATCGGCGGGTTTGCCGAGGCGGTTTTCACAGACCGGGCGCACGACCAGAACGGCGACGGAGTTGTGGACTCCGGCGCGGACTTCTGGACCGCCTACCTCTTCCACACGCGGGACGTCGTGCGGCAAACCGCGCTGGACTACATGCAGGTCGTTCGGATCCTTCGCGGGTTCGACGGCGAGCGGAGATTCAATTTTGACGTCGATGGTGACGGCGTCAATGAGCTTGCTGGGGACTTCGATGGCGATGGACAGGTCGACATCGGCGGGCGCGCCTCGATCACGATGACCGGAGGGTCGCTCGGCGGCATGATGGCCACAGTGATGGGCGGACTCGAGCCTGAGCTCGACGCCATCGTGCCCATCGTCCCCGGCGGCGGCGTGGCCGAGATCGGCATCCGGTCGCGGCAGGGCGGGGTGCCCGAGGCGTTCATCCTGCGGTCGATGTCGCCCATCTACATTGGCACCGTTGACGCGGAGGCCGGCGGGTTGGTCGTGGAGACCATCGTGCCGGACCTCAACGATCTGGCGGAGCTCCCCTTTGCGGTCGTGCCCGACGTTCAACCGGGCGACACCTTCCTGGCCGAGAACCTGACGAACGGGGAGCGCGGTTGCGGGTACGTGGGCGCGGAGGGGACCGTGCGCGCGTCCGTGGAGAGTGACGAGGGCGACCGGACGCGCATTCTGCTCTTCCGCGGGGACGCACTGGTCCTGGGCTCCACCGAATGCGAGACGATGGAAGACGCCGAGCCCATGGCGGTCGTGGACACATTTGAGCGCTCCGTGGACTTTCAACAGGTCACCAAGGAGGCGGGCGAGCCGCTGGTGGCGTTGGCCGAGGGCCTTGGGCTTCGGCGCGCCAACCCGGAGTTCCGGCGGCTGCAGGGCATCGCGCAGATGGTGCTCGATCCCGGCGACCCGGCGATCTACGCAACGCATATGCTCGGCGAGCCCATCATCTACGCGCGCGGGAAGCGCACGCGGACCCACGCTCTGATCCTCCCATCGGCGGGCGATATGAGTGTGCCGGTGAGCTCCTCCATGACGATAGCGCGCGCTGCGGGGCTGCTCGAGTACCAGGTGTCCAACCCCCTCTATGGCAAGCCGGACAACCAGGTGCTCATCGACAATTATGTGGCCGAGGCCGTGAACACCCTCAAGCGATTTGAGTCGCCGGAGGGCGAGGGTGTTCACATCGACGTCCTGAATTTTGGTGACAACGAGGACCGCTGGACATGGGCTCCGCGTTTGGACCCGCCGCTGCGGGTGGGGTTTGACAAGACGGACGCGCACGGCGGGCGCTCCGCCTACCTTGTGGTCTACCAGCGACCCACCGGCCAGCACGGCTTCCCGCCGCCGGGTTCGGACACGGACCGCTTCCGACGTGAGTGTGGCGAGGACTGCGAGCGCACGCTTGGTTTCGACACCGGGTTCTTCTTCGTGGAGATGATGGGCAAATACCTCGCCTCCGGCGGGAAGGTCCTGCGCAACGACGTCTGCCAGCGTACAGGGACCTGCAGTGACAAGCCCCCTGTGCCCGGGCCCCGGCAGAACCAGTGACAGCTGCCCCGACGCTCCGGAGGGTCGTCGTTGCCGGCCTCCTTCTCACGGCGTGTTCGGACGTCGCCGGGGAACCTGCG
>CALBXO010000601.1 GCA_937890335.1 uncultured Pseudomonadota bacterium
GGCGCCGTCGTCGCGGCCGCTCAGCGCGTCCATAGCGCCCCTTCCAACGTCTGCCAATTGGCAGGCCAGCGCTACGGCGAGCCGATTTGGGGCTGTGTCCAATGTACGCCGCGGTCGGCGATCCCTGGCGCGGAGGACCTGCCCGTCCGGCGCCATGCCCCTGGGCAAGCTCCATGGCCCACGTGTGCCGACAAGCACCGGTCGTCTGCACTCGTGACCGGGACGAATCGGATACTCCACCTTCAACTCGCTGTGTGGTCGGGCACGGATCGCGAGCCAGGCATCGCGTACGCCACCTTCCAGGAGCCCATGGGCCACCAGTAGGCTCTGCAGCGGCGTGCGTTCGGCCTGGTCGCCGGGCCCCAGCGAGATGGCGCTCGGTCGCCCCAACCGCCGCAGCAACGCACTGTGCCGCCGCCACAGCGACAAGATCATGACCTCCAGCGCGCGGAGTGGGTCGTCGTCCAACTCCGGCAGTTTTGTGGGAAGCACTAAGATCTTGAGACGTTGCCGATCTACTTCAAGCCAGGCCTGACCCGCCGCAGCATCCAGAGACCACTCCCACACGCCCGCCGCAAGCCGACTGAGCCCGCCGCTCGCGGTCGGAGTGACGTCGGGTCCGGTTCGCACGATCCAGCGGCTGTTCTCGGCGCAGCACAGTCGGCCGTCGAACAACCCGGGGCGGTCCTCGCGCACTCGCCTCCGTGGCGAGCCGGCCGGAGCGTCAAGTAGCTGCACCCCGGGCATGAGCGTCAGCCCCGGTGCAAGCCCCTCGAGTCGCAGTCCGGGTGGCGCCACCAATATCTCGGTCCCGACGGTCGGAACCCACTGCACGGCTTGATGGCTCAAAAGAAGCCGGTGAAGCCCGTGTCGTAAAGCCGAACCAGCATCGCCAAAACTTTCTGACGAGCGCGCGGGTACACAGCCTCCGGGTACGGCCCCTGCACCGCACCCGCTGGGGTAGCCATCCGTATTTCGAGCCGCTCCTCACACTCACTTGCACCGGCTTCGGCCAGCGCCAGGATGCCGAGCAAGCAGCCGCGCACCTGTCCCCGCGGACCTCGAATCCGCGGTAGAACCTTGTTACGCAGCTGCTCGTCGAGCACACGATTGAGTGAATCGACCTCCCAGGCAACGGGGTCGATGCCAAGGTGAACTACGACCCTGCGGGACACCTCCAGGGCCGCGCGATAGCCCAGGTGCAGGCTGGACGGCCGCAGGGCGCGTTGGACCGCGTCAAACCACGGTCCCAAGACGGCCCATTCGTCCGCTCGCCCCTGTACCTCGAAGTAGCGACTCAGGTCTACGTCATCAAAGTCGATGACTGCGGCGCGATCCAGCACTTTCGGCGCGAAGGCAAATGTCGTCTCGTCAACATTGACGGTCCCGATCACCACCAGACCGTATGGCCAGCCGATCCTCTGTGGAACCTCCACGCCGTTGGCCGTCTCGATGTCGTTGCCAGCGCGATGCAGCTCGATAGCCTCTTTGTCACCGGGACGCTCCATGGCTGACAGCAGGTCCGAACCATAGTGTTCGATCCGGCTCAGATTCATCTCATCCAGAACCAGGACTGCCTGCCGATGCCCCTGATCATGGGCAGACAGGAACACCTCCAGTGCGGGCGACGCCTGGAAACAGGGACTATCCCCCAACGGCTGATAATAGCCCCACAGCTGGCCCGCCTCCTGCCAGTCCGCATGAACCGCTACGGTGGCAAAAGGCAACGAATCAGGACCGTCATCTTCCTCACCCGCTTCGTCGTCCTCTCCAGTCCCGTCCTCCTCTCCGGCCTCCTCGTCCCCTCCGATCTCGTCATCGGTCTGAGTCGTATCCGCTTCGTCGTCATCATCAACGACCGGCAGGAGTAAGGTGTCGGGTAGCTGCGCCAGCAGTAACCACTCCCCGCTCAACTCAGAGATCAGCCGCTCCTCTATCAATGCTGCAAGCGCCACCGGAGCAGCAACATCCGGCGGCAGGAGGCCGGCAACGCGCACCTTGCCAATCCACTCGGCCACAACGGTCTTCCCAGTCCCACTGATCCCCGCGAGAAGGACAAACGGCCGCGTCAGGACGGCGGCGATCAGATTCTCAAAAAGTGCGCGATTCACGAGAATGCCAGTGCCTGTGGCGGCAGACGCGTCACCCTCTGCTTCTGCATCCGCCAGTGCGGTCTGCAACCGCAGATAAGTGGCGCGGCGCCTGGCGATGGCCCGACGAGCGGTGATATTCGCCAGCGGGCGGAGAGCCCGACCAATCGCGCGAATCTCCTCCGGGTCCAGCGCAAAACCTTCGCCCGGTGCGACCTCGGCCAGCGTCCACCACAATCGGAGGGACTTGGCCGCTGTAGCTCGTCCGTGCGCGCCCTTGTTCATCTCAATGGCCCCTCCACGCTCCAGCCAGAAGGTCTCGAGAGGGGGAAAGACGCTGGCGTGTGCTCGAAGAATATCGCGCGCCCGCTGCCCCTTACGGCAGGCCAACTCAAACAACAGCCGGACGCGCACCGTAGCCTCATGGCGTTCGACCTGGGCCAGGAGACGGCCCTCGTGCAGGTCAACGTATGGGTTCGCAATCTCCCATTGACGTTTGGAGCGCGAGCCGGCCTGTCGGGTAGGAGACACCGTCAGGTTCGCCACCGCAAATGCGCCCCCCACACTCTCGCGAAGCGCTTCAAGGAGTCGGGTGGCCACCAACATCGCTGCTTCCCACGCCGCGCGATCTCCCGCGGGTCCGCCCAGGGCCGCGATGTCGTCGCCCCCAAAAGTCAGGAGGGCAGCGTCGAGCTTCGACGGTTCATCGATGATTTCCAAGACCGCGCGCAGTGAACGCTCAAAGACCGGCGCCAACGCCGTGAGCTGTGCGACCCCCTCATCAACAGCGGCACGCCAGCCCAGCCCTTCTGCGCGGACCGGGCCGCTGCACAACTCAAGCGTGATCCGCTCTCTCTGCGCTGTGGCCTGGCGGCCCAGCAACGCGATGCACGGTCGGTCTGGTAGCTGGGTCCCGCCGTCCAGCGGCCGCTCGAGGAGCGCCGGCTCGGACCCCGGGAGAGGCCATCGATAGCGCACTCGGCGATGGACCGCGCTCAGCTTCTCCTCGTCCTCGTAGTGGATAATTTCAGCGCTCAACACCAGGCGGACGCTGTCTGGGCGCTCCTCAACCGGACTGGTCGCGTTCGTCTGTAATCTAAGAAACAGCGTCGAAAAAAAGGGGTCTTCGACATCATGCGTCTGGGCGGTCCAAAGCAAGGTCGGACCGTCGCCTTGCGGCGGCTCAACATCAACGTCTGGCGCCTTGGAACCACTCACAGGAAGCTCCGTCTTTTGAAGGATGCGCTCCACTACCGCCTGGGCAACCTCAAGGACTTCGTCCGGGTCGGCCGAAAACAGGTCATCATTCATGGGCATCAAAATAACTTCTCTCCTCCGCCACATCAACGGCGGCCCTCAAGTGACCAAATCCGCCGGCGCCCGTCACGGGACTTCTTGCCCCGGTAGCGTTCGTGCTGTACGCCATGGCTCATGGCCCGCCCGATTCACTATGAACGCCTCGTCATTGGCTACCACGGCTGCGACCGCGCGGTGGGCGAACGTGTGCTCTTGAGCGGTGAAGCCTTGACGCCCAGCGACAACCGCTACGACTGGCTGGGACGCGGCATCTACTTCTGGGAGCACGGCCCCGACCGGGCGCTGGAGTGGGCGTGCGAGATGCAGGCGCGAGGGAAAATCGAGGAGCCGTTCGTTCTGGGGGCACACGTCCATCTGGGACGGTGCCTCGACCTCGCTGACACGGCGGCCACCCGTATGGCGGAGCAGTGGTTTGGGGACATGAGCGCGGCGTTCAAGAAGGTTGGGCTTCCACTACCAAAGAACAAGCCGCTGAAGGAAGGTGACCACGACCTGCTCCTCCGCGATCTCGACTGCGCCGTGCTGAACTACGGGTTGGGTAGCGCCGACCAGAAGGAGGGTCACACGGTGTACCAGACCGTTCGGGGCGTCTTCCTTGAGGGACATCCGGCGTTCCAGGGTTCGCGCATCATGACCCGCACACACGTGCAGTTCGCCGTGCGCGATCCGACCTGCGTCCTTGGCTACTTCCGCCCTGCCCAGTAGAATGGCCGAAGACTTGGAGGCGACCCCAGTGACCACATCAGAGAAGAGAGAGATGGAGCAGGTCCAGGAGCGTGTCCACGCGTGGTTGCAGTCCATGTCGCCCGAGCAATCGATCCAACACCTGAAGAACCTCGGGATACT
>CALBXO010000602.1 GCA_937890335.1 uncultured Pseudomonadota bacterium
CGTGGTGCGCGCTGCGATGGCCGCCTTCATGCTCGGGACGCTGACCACGCCCTCCCACTCGGTGTACGAGCGCGCGATCGCAATCCCTGAGTGATCGTCGCTGCCGCCGGTAAACCCACGCTCCAAAGACCACGTCACCGGCTCGATGTCGTACTTGTGGGCCCACTCCTCGATCTTGTCCCGCGTCAGCGAACCGAGCATCGCCCGAAGCGCCTTCTCGTGGTACGGGTCGCGGGGTCCATTGAGGATTTCGATGTTCTCGAACATCAGGAGGCACTGCTCGATGTGCTCCACGCGCAGCCGTTGGTTTACGCTGCTCAGCGGGTGCGCCAGCGAGTGGCAGATGTTCTCAGACCGCAGATACGCCACCAGGTCGTACGCGTTGTAGCGCAGGCGCTGAATCTCGTCGTGCTGCGCCTCCGTGATGTCGAACGCGAGGACGTGGACGACGCAACCATTGTCCGGGAACCGCACCGAGATCTCCTCGGAGAGGAAGACATGGTCGCCCAGATGAGCGATCTCCAGGCAACCCTGGATCGTGTCGTGGTCGGTGATCGTGACGAGGTCCATTCCGCGCGCGATGGAGCGCTCGTAGACTTCCAGAGGCTTCGTATAACACTCCCGAGAATCGGCCTTCGCCAGAAGGTAGATCTTCGGGCTGTCCGAGAAGTGCGAGTGTACGTGCAGGTCGGCCTTGACGGTCCGCATAGTCTTTCTCCCTGTTCCTCCTGGGCCGCGCGCGTCCGGACTGGAGTGCAAACACTCCATGGAGTGGATAGTCCTTACTCCAATGTGGCCACCATGGTAGCCACTCCCTCCGCGGCGGTGCGGTCGTCCCTCCCGTCGTGGCCGGCAAGACCGACAACGACGGGGAGGATTGGCGGTCGCTTTGTGCAAGGCCCCTGCCATGATCCAGCGCTCAACCATTTCGGAATGAAGCTTTGTGAGGCCGTCGCCGATGGGACATGGGGCATAGGCGACCCACATTCCCGTGGGCCCCGTGAAACCGGCGCATGACCTGGAACACCACAGCACTACTGATTGACGCAGCGACCCAGAGCCAGGTCCTCGCCGCTCTGCCCGGTCGCTACCAGATCACGCGCGAGGAGCTCGATTTCCGATCCGCCACGGCGGCCGCGCTGGCTCCTGATGTCGCCATTGCCCAGACCCACCGACGCGATGGGCCCAACACCGTGGAGCTGTGGGACCCGACGGGCCGGATCGCCATGGACGAGTCCATCGTCGAGCGGCTCTCCGTGGGTCGCAGGGTGCTCGTCGTGTACGGATCTGCGATGTCGGCGCGCTACGGCTTTCGCCTGCTTCACGATGGAGCACTGGTCCGCACCAGCGATTGGGGCAGCGGCAGCATCCTGAACGAATCCGGCGAACCGCTGCCGGAGGAAAACGAGATCACGGCGCGCCCGTGGGGACACGACGACGCCAGCCTTCTCTGTCTCGCTGAGCTGCTCGGCTTCCGAGCCCCAGGGGACCGTGACCGCCGCTACGCCCGCGTTCGTTGCGTCGGCGCCGCCGACCTCGCGGGCACCAGTTCGCTGCCCGTCAGTTTTCGCTCGAGCATGAGCCAGAAAGCAAGACGCAACGGCCCCGCCAGCCGGCCCCGACGCCCGACCTGAAGAGGTTCAGGGTTGGATGGCGATTGGGCCGGGGATGTTGAGCGCCCCCCGACCCAGCGACATGCGCTCGGTCTCGGTGACGGAAGTACCCTCGATGCGCAGAACGATGAGCTCGGGGCCGTCGGCTGGGCTTGTGGCTGGGACGAGCACCGTGCCGGTCAGTGGCCCGGTCTCTACCATGGCCAGCTGCCCGGCGACGCCCGCTCGGATTTCCTGCGGGGTCAGAGTCATCAAATCGCCCGCCCGCGCCAGAACCCGGACCCGGCCTGGCTCCGTCTGCGTGACCAGGGCCAGTTGCCCGTCGGGGGCGTAGAGCGCTTCGGTTACATCTGGGAGACCGGAGATGCGGGTGGTCTCGACCACGGAGTCGCCGTCAATCCGCAGGACGGACACCTGGCCTCCCTCCTCGCTGAAGGGGATGTCGTTGGGTATCAGCGCCTGGTCACCCGCAGGACTG
>CALBXO010000603.1 GCA_937890335.1 uncultured Pseudomonadota bacterium
CCACGACGACGAGGCGCAGGCGAGGCGACGGGAGAATTTGTAAACACCCTCTGAGGTCCCGTCAGGCGCAGCTGGCGAACGCGGCCACTGCGGACTCCAGCCCACTGTCGTCCACGTCCAGATGGAACACCGCGCGAATGTGGGTCGGGCTGACCGCCACGACGTAGACGTCGTGCTCCGCCAGCGTGGCGGCGAGCAGATGTGCGTCCTGGCCCGTGCCCGACACATCCGCGTAGACCATATTGGTCTGCACACCGGCCAGATCCACCTCGATTCCAGCTACACCGGCGACCGCGACCGCGAAAGCGTGGGCGCGCCGGTGGTCTTCCGCCAGGCGGTCCACGTGGTGTTCGAGCGCGTAGACGCCGGCCGACGCGATGATGCCCGCCTGGCGCATCCCGCCGCCCAACATCTTCCGGAACCGGTGCGCGCGATCGATGAAAACCCGAGACCCGACGACCAGACTGCCGACGGGACAGCCGAGCCCTTTGCTCAGACAGATGGAGACGGAGTCAAACGGCGCCGCAATCCTCGCCACATCGACCCCGGACCCAACCGCAGCGTTGAAGAGACGCGCTCCATCCAGGTGGTAGCGCATCCCGTGTTCGCGGGCTACCGCACCGATCTCCGAGAGACGCTCCAGCGGATAGATTGTCCCGCCACCTCGGTTGGCCGTGTTCTCAACGCACACCAACCGGCTGGGGGGAAAGTGGCTCAGCCCACCCGGCGGCCGAATCGCGCCGCGCACCTGCTCGGCGGTCAACAGGCCCAGCTCAGCGGGCACGGGGCGGATGGAGACGCCCGACAGCGCCGCGTAGCCCCCGCCTTCGTACAAGTAGATGTGGCACCCAGCTTCGACGATGATCTCGTCGCCCGGCTCGGTGTGCGCCCGAATGCAGATCTGGTTCGCCATCGTTCCCGACGGCACGAAGAGCGCGGCTTCCTTGCCCAACATCGCCGCAGCTTTGCGCTGCAGCGCGCAGACGGAGGGGTCATCGCCAAACACGTCGTCGCCGACGGGAGCGGCCATCATGGCCTCTCGCATCGCCGGCGTTGGACGCGTCACGGTATCGGATCGGAGGTCTACGGTCATGCGGTCGGTCTTTACACAGGGGGCCCGGCTCTGGCAACACGCTCGTGACATGACCGTCTTTCAACACCTTGAGCTGCTCTCGGACCCGCTGCGCGCGCGGATGTTGCGCATCCTCGCGTCCGAAGAACTCGGCGTGGGCGAGCTTGGCCGCGTATTGCAGGTCTCGCAGTCCAAAGCGAGCCGACAACTCAAGGCCCTTCACGACGCGGGCTGGGTTGAGAAACGGTCCGCCGGGCCTGCCAATTTCTACCGCATGACGGAGGCGCATTTGCCGCCGGGGGCCATGCAGGTCTGGACCCTGGTCCAGGACGCGCAACCGGAACAGGACGGGGAGGACGACGCGCGGCTCGCCGCAGTGCTCGAGGCGCGCAACCTCGACAGTCCCAGCTTCTTTGGCCGGGTGGGAGGCGACTGGGACACCCTCCGGCGCGACCTGTTCGGCAGCGGCTTCCAGGTCCCGGCGTTGCTGGGCCTCATTCCACCGGACTACACGGTGGGTGACCTGGGCTGTGGCACCGGCAACGCCGCCGCCACGCTGGCGCCGTTTGTGGCCGAAGTGATCGCCGTCGATCGCGAGCCCGCCATGCTCGACGCCGCCCGCAAGCGGCTGTCCGGCCTGTCCAATGTGACGCTGCGCCAGGGAGACCTGAACGCGCTGCCCATCGCCGACGGCGAGCTGGACGCAGCCCTGTGCATCCTGGTCCTGCATCACCTGGACGACCCCGCCGGCGCGCTGCGCGAAATGGCGCGGGCTGTGTCGGCCAGAGGTCGCGTCGTGCTCATCGACATGGTGGAGCACGATCGCGTCGAGTACCGACAGACCATGGGTCACCGTCACCTGGGATTCTCGGAGGCCACGCTGGCCTCGCTGGCGGCGCATGCTGGCCTCACGATGGGGGCGTTCGTGCAACTGGCGCCCGATCCAGAGGCCAAGGGCCCTGCCCTCTTCACGGCCACCTTCGTCCCCCGCTGAGCAGGCTCCCGCCGGCCCACGCTGGGTCCCAACGGATGACTTGAAGGCTCCTCCCCTCAGAGCGATTCCAGCAGGAAGGACACAGCCGCCAGGCCAAACACCAGGAACGGCCAGACCAGACCGATCAGCCCCAGCATCCGTCCCATCTTCGCCGCGTCCCGTCCGCCGGGCATCGCGTCGCCGCTCTCAATGGCCTTGAGCTCGAGGTGGCCCAGGATGATCGCGGGGATCGCCACCGGGATGCACGCGATGGAGATTCCAACGATCCCGAGAATCTTGGCCGTCTTCGCGCGCGAGCTGACCGTGGTCCAGCGCTTGTAGCACGGGCTGCAGAGGATCTCGGACTCGAACATATAGCTGCTGTCGGCGAACACGCCGCAGCGTGCGCATGTCTTTTGAGAGGCCATGGCCAGGTTTTAGCACCTCCCAATTTGGGCGTCATTTGGTTTTCGCCCGTCCCGGAATCGAGTGCCCGGCTGCGAACCTGGCAGGCGCGTAATTGTCGGTGGCCACTTGACAAACAGCCGCCCCGGCTTCATTCATTCATTCAGATAAACGAATGAAGTCGTCAGACACGACCACGACAAGGTACACAAAATGAGCGCTGCACTCGCCCCCAAGTCCCGCACCTTCATGAACACCGGCCTGCCGCTGTTCTCCGACCTCCCTCACAAGGTCGCCAGCCTGGACGCTGACCTCGTGCGCTTCGGCCACAAGGAGGTCGAGCTCGCCCTGCACGAGATGCCGGGCCTCGTCGCGCTGCAAGAGGAGTACGCCGGCCAGAAGCCGCTGGCGGGCGCCCGCATCATGGGCTCCCTGCACATGACGATTCAGACCGCGGTCCTCATCGACACCCTCATCGCGCTTGGCGCCGAGGTGCAGTGGGTCAGTTGCAACATCTTCAGCACCCAGGACCATGCCGCGGCGCACACCGCCGACAACGGTGTCCGCGTCTTCGCTTGGAAGGGCGAGACGCTGGAGGAGTATTGGTGGTGCACGCTGCAGGCGCTGACCATGTGGAAGGACGGCGGCGCGCCCAACCTCATCCTGGACGACGGTGGTGACGCCACGATGCTCGTTCACATCGGCCGCGAGCTCGAGCTCGCAGGCGAGCTGCCCGACCCGACCAAGGCTGGCTCCGAGGAGGAGGCCGTCGTCCTCCAGTGCCTGCTCGACGTGCGCGAGACCCGCGGCAACGAGTTCTGGACCCAGTTCGCGCCCAACCTGCGCGGCGTGTCCGAGGAGACCACAACCGGCGTGCACCGCCTTCAGCAGCGCGCCGACGCCGGCACGCTCCTGTTCCCCGCGATCAACGTCAACGACTCCGTGACCAAGTCCAAATTCGACAATGTGTACGGCTGCCGCCACTCGCTGGTGGACGCCATCATGCGCGCCACGGACTTCCTCATCAGCGGCAAGCGCACGCTCGTCTGCGGCTTTGGCGATGTCGGCAAGGGCTCCGTGCAGTCGCTGCGCGGGCAGCAGGCCAAGGTCTCCGTGACGGAGATCGACCCCATCTGCGCGCTGCAGGCCTCCATGCAGGGCCTCGACGTCATCACGATCGAGGACGCCCTGCCGACCTTCGACATGTACGTGACCGCGACGGGCAACAAGGGCATCATCACCGCCAAGCACATGGTCGGCATGAAGCACAACGCCATCGTCTGCAACATCGGCCACTTCGACAACGAGATTGACATGGCCGGGCTCGAGGAGATGCGCGGCCTGGGCGAGGTCGAGAAGATCGACATCAAGCCGCAGGTCGCCGAGTGGCGGTTCAAGAACACCACCCACGGCCCCGGCGGCCGTGGGCACAGCGTCATCATCCTCGCCGAGGGACGCCTGGTGAACCTGGGCTGCGCCACGGGGCACCCGAGCCTGGTGATGTCCGCCAGTTTCACCAACCAGGTGCTGGCGCAGATCGAGCTGCACCAGAACGCGGACAGCTACGAGAACAAGGTGACCGTGCTCCCCAAGGTGCTCGACGAGAAGGTCGCCCACCTGCACCTCCAGAAGTTCGGCGCCAAGCTGACCGTCCTCAGCGAGGAGCAGGCCTCCTACATCGATGTTGACGTGGCCGGCCCCTACAAGCCGACCAACTACCGCTACTGATTGGGTGACGATGAGCCTTCCCGAGCTGCTGCAAGAGCGCATCCTCATCCTCGACGGAGCGATGGGGACCATGATCCAGGGTTATGGACTCGGGGAGGCGGATTTCCGCGGGGACTTGTTCAAGTCCCACCCGGTGGACCTGCAGGGCAACAATGACCTGCTCGTCCTGACCCGGCCGGACATCATCGAGGACGTCCACCGCCAGTTCCTCCGGGCCGGCGCGGACATCATCGAGACCAACACATTCAACGCCAACGGCATCTCGCAGGCTGACTACCAGCTGCAGGACGCCGTCTACGACATCAACGTCGCCGCCGCCCAGGTTGCCCGCAGGGCCGCCGTGGCCGAATCTACGCCCGAGCGCCCGCGTTTTGTGGCCGGCGCAATAGGGCCCACTTCGACCACGCTGAGCATCAGCCCCAACGTGGACGACCCGACGTTCCGGGCCGTCCGGTTCCGGACCCTTGCGGACATGTACGCGGAGCAGGTCCGGGGTCTGCTCGATGGCGGCGTGGACGTCCTGTTGGCGGAGACCAGCTTCGACACGCTCAACATCAAAGCCGCCATCTTCGCCATCGAGGAGGTGCTCGCCGCGCGTGGACAGCGCATCCCGGTGATGCTGTCCGGCACCATCACGGATCGCAGCGGCCGGACATTGTCTGGGCAGACCATCGACGCTTTCTGGACGAGTGTCGAGCACGCGCAGCCACTGACCGTCGGCCTCAATTGCGCCCTCGGCGCGTCGGACATGCGCCCCCACGTCCGCGACCTTGCGGCGGTGTCTACGAGCGCGATCTGCGTCTACCCCAACGCCGGGCTCCCCAACGAGTTTGGCGGGTACGACGAGACGCCCGAGGCCATGGCTGCAGTGGTGGCCGAGTTTGCCGAGTCAGGCTGGCTCAATGTGGTCGGCGGGTGCTGCGGCACCAAGCCGGAGCACATCGCGGCCATTGCGCAGGCCGTGGACGGGCTGGCACCACGCACCGCGGCGGAACCGGCCCGCTGGTCCCGATACGCCGGACTCGAAACCCTCGAGGTTCGCGACGACAGCAACTTCATCATGGTCGGTGAGCGCACCAACATCACCGGCTCGCGGCGCTTCTCGCGTCTCATCCGTACCGACGACTACGAAGCCGCCGTCGCGGTCGCCGCGCAGCAGGTAGAGGGTGGCGCAAACATCCTCGACGTCAACATGGACGAGGGCCTGCTGGACAGCGTCGCGGCCATGCGGAAGTTCCTCGACTACCTCGCCACCGAGCCCACGATCGCCGCCCTGCCCTTCATGATCGACA
>CALBXO010000604.1 GCA_937890335.1 uncultured Pseudomonadota bacterium
GACGCTCGCCGTCGCGAGTTCTCAGCCTATCTCGCGACGTTGGCCCACAGCCCCGCGCCCTACACGGACACCTACCTGATGTGCCGCTTTGCCACACAGTCGCGCAGCGGCCATGGCCAGGCTGCCCGGTTCGCGTTGGCGCAGGTGCTGGACGAGGGTTGTACGGGGCCGTTGCCCGATGACATCCGAAAGCGCGCGCGCGAGGCCGAATCCCGCCTCCTGGGCCGGACAGACGACATCGCGCTGCCGTCGAGCTACCCGGTCCAGCTGCCCTCACACCGCTACTGAGTCAACACCCTCTGACTCTCCCACGCGACCGCCGTCACATGCGCCCGTCGAACGTGTCGCACTTCTGTATGGAGCCGTGCTCAAGGCCCACGCGGAACCACTTTGCGCGCTGCGCTGAGGTGCCGTGCGTGAAGCTCTCCGGTGTGACGTAGCCACGCGCCTTCTTCTGAAGCCGGTCGTCACCGATGGCGGCCGCTGCTCGCAGCGCCTCGTCCACGTCCCCCTTCTCCAGCACATTGCGCGCTTTGTCCGCGTGGTGCGCCCAGACACCGGAGTAACAATCTGCCTGCAGCTCGAGCAGCACCGACAGCTGATTGCCCTCCTCTTTGGAGATCCCCGATCGGGCGCGGTGAACCTTGGAGGAGGTACCTCGGAGCGTCTGGATGTGATGACCGATCTCGTGTCCGACGACGTAGGCCTGTGCAAAGTCGCCGGCGGCGCCGTGCTTGCTGGCCAGGTCGTCGAAGAAGCCAAGGTCGATGTAGACCTTCTGGTCGGGCGGACAGTAGAACGGCCCGACGGAGGCCGATGTGCGCCCGCAGGCCGAATCGACGCGGTCGGTGAAGAGCACGAGCTTGGGCTCTTTGTAGGTCTTGCCCTCTTTGGCGAACAGCTCCGTCCAGACATCCTCGGTGTCCGCCAGCACGACGGAGACAAAGTCGGCGGCGCGGTTCTCGGCCTCGGGCCGCTCGACTACCGCGCCCCCGTTTGCGGCCGAACCTGCGCGCTTCTGGTTCTCCACCGCGACGTTGAGAATCTGCTCGGGATCGGCGCCCAGCAGCAGCCCTACCACCACGAGAATCACGGTCCCGCCCAGTCCAAGCGCCAGCTTGCCCTTGGGCACTCCACCGCGCCTATCCTCGATGTTTGAGCTTCGTCTTCCCTTTTCCCAGCGCATGCATTCCTCTTCGTTCCGACCCGGCAATGCACGGGTGGGGCCAACCCACGCGCGCCGTGGTCACCGGCGCGCGCGCCAAGAAAAAACGCCGCCGTCTCTTCAGAGTGAGACGGCGGCGTTCCTCATCGTATCACGGTGAGACAATCGCTGGGGACTGACCCCGCGCTATCCCATCGTGTGCTTGTCCCACTTGATCTTGGCCAGGTCGGCCTCGCCGAGGCCCAGCTTGGCGGCGGAGGCGATGAACCGCGGCGCACGGCGCCCGCCACGGTCCTGCTCCACGGGCTTGAGGCCCTTCTCGCTGCGGTAGTCGTTGACCATCTTGAGAATGGCAGTGTCCATGGCGACCGGGTCGGTTCCCACCAGAATCGCGTTGTTGGCCACGCGGTTGCTGTTGTCCTGCGGTCCGCCCTGGTAGAGGACGCGCAGCGCGTCACAGACGATGACGCGAACCTTGCCGCCGAGCTGCTCGTGTTTGTAGATCTGGGCCACGTTGCAGATGCCGTCGTGCACACAGACCGGGTTGCACTCGGGCTTGCAGTGGAAGATCGGTACGCGTTCGATGTTGCCGTACGCCACATTCTTGAGCGCGCCTGTAACGCCCGTCAGATCGTGGTCCTTGGGGCAGCACACATTGATCACGGCGGTCAGCTTGGCGAGCAGTTTCGGGAACTGGGAGCCCCGCGCTTCCCCGTTGTGCTTGTTCTTGCCGCCGTGTTCGGTCTTCTCCGCCTCGTACCCCATGGTCTCATGAAAGTGGACCGGGAAGTCGTCGCTCGGGTCCTTGGACCCCTCGCGAAGGGGCTTGAACCGCGCCTTCTTCATCCGCGAGCCATATTGGTCGTAGATGTAGATCTTGCCCTTGGGGATGCCGAGCTTGTGGCAGAGTTCGGCCAGCGCGAACGCCGTGCCGGGATTCACAGCCGAGTACGGCGACCCGAGCGTGTTGATCTTGATGCCGACGACATCGTCCTTCTTGATGAAGCGGCCAATCGCTTTGACCGCGTCGGCCTCGCCGGTGAACTTCTTGAGCGCCTCAGCCACCATCGTGGCCACGACCTCGTCGTTGACCTTGGTCACGTTGGTGGTGGCACCAGGGTGCGTGACCTGGGTAAGTTTTCCGCGCTCGTTCATGGGGAATTTCTTCTCCTGAACGGGCTCGGCGGCCTTGGGCGCCTCGGGCTTGGCCTCCTCCTTGGGCTGCGCGGCCGGCTCGGCCGCCTTGGGTTCAGCTGGGGTGGGCGGCGTGGGTTCGGCCGGGGGCGTGGCCTGGCCATCTTCGCAAGCCAGCAGCGTTCCGCCGAGCGCGATGCTGGCAGCGGTGCCAGCCACAAATTGTCGTCGATCGAGTTTGTCGGTCATCTCCGTCCTAGAAATGCTGCGGCTCGCGCTTGATGAAGCGGCCGATTCCTTTCTGCCCAGTGAACTCACCGTCCACGACCTGTACCTGCCCGCGCACCGTAACAGCGGCGCACCGACCCTTGACCGGCCACCCCTCAAAGGGGTTGTAGTCCATGTTCATGTGGTGCGTCTCCACCGAGATCGCCCCCTCCCAATCCGGGTCGTACACCACGAGATCGGCGTCGCTCCCCAGCGCGATCGTCCCCTTGCGGGGGAACAACCCGAAAATCTTGGCCGCAGCCGTGCTGCACGAGTCCACAAACCGGTGGATGTCCAGACGCCCTGTGGCGACGCCGTGGGTCCACGCCATACGAACACGGTCTTCCAGCGAGGGAATTCCGTTGGGGATCAGACAAAAATTATCCTTCCCCATTTGCTTCTGCACGGTGTCGAATGGCGCGTGGTCCGTCGCCAGCGTGTTGATCACACCCGCCTGTAGCGCCGCCCAGAGCACATTCTGGTTGCGCTTTTCGCGCAGCGGCGGACTCATCACGTACTTGGCGCCCTCAAAATCGGGCAGCTCGGCGTAGGTATTGTCCAGGAGCAGGTATTGAATGAGCGTCTCGACGTAGATGTCCACGCCCTGCAGCTTGGCCTCGGTGGCGCGACGCAGGGCGTCCTCGTTCGAGAGGTGGACGACGTACCCGGAGGCGCCAGTGGCCCGGAGCATGAAGGCGAAGTGGCTGGTTCCCTCGGCCTCGACCCACGCGGGGCGACTGGGCTCGTGGAACTCCGGCCCCAATTTGCCAGCATCCACAAACGCCTTCTGGAGCTCGAGAACCACGTCCGCGTTCTCGCAATGCGCCGTCGTGATGACGCCGAGCTCCTTGGCCAGACTCAGCGTGCTGAACAGCGATGCGTCGTCGATTCCGAGCGCACCCTTGTAGGCCAGGAAGACCTTGAAGCTGCTGATCCCGCGGTCCCGCACAATCTCGCGCAGCGCCTCGCCGACCTTGTCGTCGTAGCGCGTGACGGCCATGTGCCAGGTGTAGTCCATATTGGCCTGGCCCTCCGACTTGGAGGTCCAGGTATCGACCGCAGACCACGGATCTTCGTTCACTTCCGGTATGCAGAAGTCGATGAGCGTCGTCGTGCCACCACACAGCGCCGCCGTGGTCGCCGTGTCGTAGGTGTCCTTGGCGTAGGTGCCCATGAAGGGCAGGTAGATGTGCGTGTGTGGATCGATGAAGCCGGGGAAGACGTACTTGCCCGTGGCGTCCACGACCTCGGTGCCCGGAGGCACCTCCAGATCGTGGCCGATGGCGGTGATCGTTTCCCCCTCGGCGTAGATGTCGGCGACGTAGCGCGCGTCCGCGGTGACGATCTCACCGCCTTTGATCAACAGTCCCATGCGTCAGAGCTCCACCAGGTCGTCGTAGGTCTCGGGGCGGCGGTCGCGGTAGAACTGCCAGGTCCGGCGCACTTCCTCGATGACATCGAGGTCGAGCTCGGCGATGACGATGTCGTCCTCGGTCTCGCTGCCGCAGGCGAGCATCTCGCCGCGCGGGTTCACGAAGTAGCTGTTGCCGTAGAAGCGCCCGATGTCCCACGGCGCCTCGGTGCCCACGCGGTTGATGGCGCCGACGTAATAGCCGTTGGCCACCGCGTGAGCGGGCTGCTCCAGCTTCCAGAGGTACTGGCTCAGGCCCGCGACGGTCGCGGACGGGTTGAAGACGATCTCGGCGCCGTTGAGGCCAAGCGCGCGGGCGCCCTCAGGGAAGTGGCGGTCGTAGCAGATGTAGACCCCGACCTTGGCGTACGCGGTCTGAAACACCGGGTAGCCCAGGTTGCCCGGACGGAAGAAGAACTTCTCGTAGAAGCCGGGGTTGCAGTGCGGGATGTGGTTTTTTCGGTACTTGCCGAGGTAGGAACCATCGGCGTCGATGACGGCGGCGGTGTTGTAGTACACCCCGGCCTGCTCCACCTCGTAGATGGGCACCACGATGACCATCTCGTACTTGCGCGCGTATTCGGACATGAGGTCCGTGGTCGGCCCAGGGACCGGCTCCGTCGCGTCGTACCAGCGCGTGTCCTGGCTGGGGCAGAAGTACGGGCCGTTGAAGATTTCCTGGAGACACAGGATCTGGACGCCGGCCTTGCCGGCCTCGTCGATCATCGCCAGGTGTTTGTCGAGCATCGCCTTCTGGATGTCAGCGACCGGAACCGACTCGTCGTTGATGGGGTTCGAGGCCTGGATCAGGCCACACTTTACGGTTCTCGCCATCGGGCGTCCTCCGGGTGATTCGTCTTGGGACCGGCATTAAACTCTGGCCCGCCCGCGGCGGTCAAGACGCCTGCGTTGGCGGCGAGCCGGCGTTTTCAGTCTCCTCGCGCGCGCGATGCGTATTGCAGCGACCACCTCACCGGAACCCACCGCCACCTGGCGTGGCTGAAGCCTCGACGGACACGCCGATTCAGGCCTGCGCCCGGGGAGGGGCTACTGGGTAAGAAAAAAGCGCGTTC
>CALBXO010000605.1 GCA_937890335.1 uncultured Pseudomonadota bacterium
GTCTTCGTGATCTTCGCGACCCGCAGGATGTTGTCGACGCCGTCATTGAGCTGGGTGTGCGCGACGCGCCCGACTGGAAGATTGTCTTCTGGGCTGCGCACGTGGTGCTCGAGGACCCCGAGGAGCGCCTCGCTGCGCTCACGGCGCCGCTGGCCGACACCGTCGCCGTCGTGGAGTCCCAACTCGAGCGGCCCGAGGACATCCAGACCGACTTTGAGGCGCTGCTCGGCGGCGTGCTCGACGGCCCCATCCAGGCCGCCATTGACGGCCTGGGCGCGTGCGAACGCCTCGGTAGCCTTGGGCTCGGAATCCGCATCCAGGAGAAGGACCGCAAGACACTGCGCGGCGTGCGCAAGCAGCTCGAAGAGGCCGCGGACCGCATCGGGAAGATGCTCGAGTGAGCGATCTGACGCACATCGACGCGCAAGGGCGAGCGCATATGGTCGATGTGGGCGCCAAGGCCATCACGCAGCGTGAGGCCGTGGCCGTCGGCACGGTCCAGATGGCGTCCGAGACGCTGGACAGAATCCTCGCGGCGGGAGCCGCCAAGGGCGATGTGCTTGGCGTGGCCCGGCTCGCCGGGATCATGGGCGCGAAGAGAACGGCGGATCTGATCCCGCTGTGCCACCCGATCGGACTCAACCAGGTCACTGTCGAGTTCCTTCCTGTTCCCGGCCCGCTCCCACTCCTCTGGATTCGCGCCACCGCGCGCTGCGACGGCCGTACGGGCGTGGAGATGGAGGCGATGACCGCGGTCAGCGTCGCCGCGCTCACGGTGTACGATATGTGCAAGGCTGCGGACAGGGGCATGACGCTGTCCGGCGTCCAGTTGTGGCGCAAGACCGGCGGAAAGTCCGGCGTGTGGCAGCGCGAGGGCGACCTGCCCGGCGGCCAGTGGATCTGAGAACCCAGCTGCGAATGCCCACTTGTGTCGTGGCCGCGCGCGGGCGCGCGCGCGCACGCTCAGCGGCTGCTGAGCTGACCCAACCGTGAAGATCTTCGACGCCCACGTCTACGCCGACGACCGGCCGGACGCAGACTTCAGCAACCTGCACTGGTTCGACGTGGAGCGGGTCCTGCTGTGCGCGCACGCGCCCTATGGGTTTCAGACGGCGGCCGACCTGCTGGGCTATTTTCAGCACCTCCTGGACGTGGAGACGGTGCGGGTCGAGCAGCTGGGCCTCCAGGCCCATGTAGCGCTGGGCATCCACCCTGAGGCGGTCCCAAGCCGCGCCCACTACGAGATCTGGCGGGAACTTCCCCTCCTGCTGCAGGACGCTCGCGTGGTCGCCCTGGGCGAGATTGGGGTCATCGACAGCACCGAGAGGGAGTGGGCGCTCGTGGATCGGCAGCTGCGCGTCCTGGCGGCGTCGGGTGTAAAGAAGCCCGTGGTGTTTCGATTGCCCACCGCCCTCGATCCCCGTGCACGTCGGGACGCCATCGAGCGCATGGGCACCGTCGCCGATGCCAACGGCGTGCCGCGCACCGACGTCCTCATCCAACACGTGGACTGGCTGACCATCGACGCGGCCGAGGCGGAGGGGTTCCTCTCTGGGCTGACCCCGGGTCCGTTGTTTCTCGAGGTCGAGGACGCGGTCCGCATCGCCACACACCACGATCGGAGGCGGATCGTCGCTGGCTCCGCCCTGCGAAGCGGCGGCGCCGACGTGCTTGCGCTTCCCAAGTTGGCCGTGGCCCTGACTGAGGCGGGGATACCCAGGAGTGACATTGAGCGCATCCTGTACGGGAACGCCATGCGATTTTACGTTCGCTGACTCCGGGCGTCTTGACACCCTTGTGGCCCACGGCTAGGTTCCGCATCCGCCAAACCGCGCCCCGGCGCAGCCAGGGTTTGGCGTTTTTGACAGACCCCGTGGTCGATCGCATGCCATCGCGACGGCCGCAAACCAGACGAGGAGTCTCACAATGTCCCGTGACCAACCGAAGCCGGAAGGCGATGACAAGGGCGGATTCCGCCGCCGCGGCGGCCGCAAAAAGAGCTGCCCTTTCAAGAGCAACCCCGATCTTGTGATCGACTACAAGGATGTGGAGCTGCTCAAGCGCTACATCTCTCCGCGCGGCAAGATTCTGCCCAGCCGCATCACCGGTGTCTCCGCCAAGTACCAGCGGCAACTGCAGCGCGCCATCCGCCGCGCCCGCAGCGTCGCCCTGCTGCCGTACGTGGTCACCGAGTGATCCACGGGCCCCAGGCCCCGATTGAACTCAGCTTCGAGGCTGGCACGATCGTCCTCACGGGCGAACGCGCCAGCCTCGACGCACTCTCAGACCTGCCCGGCGTGATCCTCGACGACCGGGTGCAGGCGCTGCGCGCCCCGGCGTCGCGGTACCGGGAGATATTCGCCGCGCTCTACCGCAAGCAGCGCGCGGGCGAACTGACGCTCACGGACACAGCCCGCGCCTACGTCGAGCTTCCGCTCGAGCTGTCCGCCTACCGCACACCCTATCCCCACCAGGCCGAGGCCCTCGAGGCGTGGGAGGGCGGTGGCAAGCGCGGCGTTGTGGTGCTCCCAACCGGCAGCGGCAAGAGCTACGTCGCGGAGCTGGCCATCTGGAAGGCGGGTCGTTCTGCGATGGTCATCGCGCCGACGATCGACCTGATGAACCAGTGGTACGACCTCCTGTGCGGGACGTTTGAGCGCCCGGTGGGCATCCTCGGCGGTGGCTACCATGAGGTCGAGGATCTCACCGTCAGCACCTACGACTCCGCGTACCTTCACATCGAGCGGCTGGGCAACCGCTTTGCGCTGCTCGTCTTTGACGAGTGCCACCACCTGCCGTCCCCCAGCTACGCGCAGATCGCCCAGATGAGCATCGCTCCCTTCCGGCTCGGTCTCACGGCGACGCCAGAGCGGTCCGACGGACGCCATATGGATCTGGACCAGCTGGTAGGGCCAGAGGTGTACAGGCGTGGGATCAAGGAGCTCGCGGGGTCCTACCTTGCCCAATATGAGACCATCCGCGTGCCGGTTCCGCTGAGCGACGCAGACGCGCTGGCGTACCAGGAGGCCCGCGAGATCTACCGCAGCTTTGTGCGCGGACAGGGTATCCGCATGTCCTCGCCACAGGGCTGGGGCGAGTTCGTGATGCGGTCCAGCATGAGCAAGGACGGCCGACGCGCGTTCCGCGCCTACCGGGAACAACGGCGCATCGCGCTGGCCCACGAGGGCAAGATCCACAAGCT
>CALBXO010000606.1 GCA_937890335.1 uncultured Pseudomonadota bacterium
GCTGATGGTCCTCCGAACGCGGCGCCGCTTCGCTGGCCAGGTGCTCATCGTCTACATCGTGGCCTACGCCTTCATACGGTCCTTCATCGAGATGTTCCGCGGCGACAAGATCCGTGAGTTCGTGTTCAAGGTGCCATTCCCGGCGCTCAGCGACGCGCTGGGACTGCCGAGCACGGAGCCCATCTTGCTGTCGACCAGTCAATTCATCGCGCTGCTGACGATTGGCGGCGCGGTGGGGCTGTGGTTCTGGCGGCGGCGCGACGCTGGAAGGTTGCCTTCTGGGGTCGAGGCCCGTTAGATAGGCGCCGCCATGATGAACGAGAAGACCACAAGAACCGTGTTGATGTACCTCGCCTTTGTTGGGGCGATGGTGATTCTCGGGATCGCGCTCTCCATGATTTTCGGCCCTGGAATGGTCGGGCCGTAGTACCTCCGCCCGTGCGGCGGGTGCCGGGCCCGCTTGGAAGCGCTACACGCGCGCCAGTTGCCCAAGCAGCACCTTCTTGAAGATCTGCTGGTTCGCGTCGACGATGCGGGAGAATCGCTTGATGATCGCCATGATCACGAGCAGGCAGGCGTCCGGATGTTGTGCGCGCAAGCGCAGGAAACTCGGGATGCTCAGCTCGTAGAGGACGACCTGGTTCGTCGCGCGCACGGTCAGCAGACGCTTTCCGCGCATCAAGAGGCTCAGCTCGCCGAAGGTCTCGGCCGGCCCGAGCCATCCCACCAGGCGGGCCTGCCCGTCGTCGTCGTTCATGAGCAGCTCGACGCGGCCATCGCCGACCACGTAAAGGGCGTCGGCCTGCTCGCCTTCAAAGTACAGCACGTCTCCGCGCTCTCCGGTGCGGATGTCGAGAAACTGCGTGACGATCTCGAGCTCGGCCTCGCCAAAGTCCTCGAAGAAATGACACTGCTGAAGCAGGCGTGTGACCTCTTCTGAGTTGCCGTTGTTCATGATGTTGTGCCCCTGTGGCTCTTGTACGTGCCCGCCAACGCGGCATAGCGGCCGGGGGAGGCGGCGAGGTCCGCGAGCTCATCGTCGGTGAGCGGTCGGCGAACCTTGGCGGGAGAGCCAACCGCCAGTGTGCGCGGCGGGATTACGGTGCCCTCCGTGACCAGGGAGCCGGCGCCAACCAGGGCCATCTCCCCTACGACGGCGCGATCCATGACCACGGCGCCCATGCCGATCAGCGCACCGGACTCGATGGTGCAGCCGTGGAGCACCACGCGGTGCCCGACCGTCACATCGTCGCCGATGATGGTGGGGTGGCGCCCGGTGGTGACGTGAACCATCGATAGATCCTGGAGGTTGACCCGCTCGCCGATCCGGATGTGGTGCACGTCGCCGCGCACGACGGTGTTGAACCAGACGGAGCTCCCGGCGCCGATCTGAACGTCGCCGATCACCACGCTACCAGGTGCCAAAAACACGTCAGGTGCAATGTCGGGAGTGACGTCGTGGTGGGGAATGACGAGGCCGTTGACCATGCCCCACGGTACCCCAGCCCAGCGGCTCCGACAACGTTTCGACTACTCGATGACTGGATCGTCGGGTCCGTTGGGGTCGTCCGTGAGATCGACCCAGATGCGGTAGCTCACCGCGATCTCATCGCCCACCGCCGGACGGCCTGACCCGTAGAAAACAATCGCGCGCGTGACGGGGTCGTAGTCAAAGCCGTTGTTGAGGCTCCGCGCGATCGCGCGACCCCCCACGACCACCTTGACGGTGCTGCTAATGGCGGGTTCGGTCAGCACGTACTCGCTGGCCACACCGTAGGCCGACTGAATAATGGCCTGGAACGTCTGCGACAGGTCGTCGGCGCAGATGCTACCAAAGCCGCCGCCAGTGGCGTTTGCGATGGCCACGTACCCATGCCCGGCCTCGTCTGCGATGCCAGGTCCGTTGACGGAGGCGCAACCGTTGGGCGTATCCCCCGTGATGGCGAAGGCGGTGATGTTCTGGGCCTGGTAGCGCTGGGCAAAGTCGTCGGCGACGGGGCATCCCATCAGTCCGGGGTTCTGGAGTCCGCTGCAGTTCGCGGCGTCCGTACCGGCGGCATTCTTGATGTCCAGATCGTCCTCGTCGCTGAAGAAGACGACGACCTTGGCGGCGTCGGACCGAAGCGAAAGGTGTGGGTCGAGCGTGTTGCCACCGGCCTCTCTCATGATCTTCAGGCCGGTCTCCAGGCCAAACTCCAAGGGTCGGCCGGGCGGGTTCAACATCGCTTCCTGAAACTGCTGCGCGTCCCGCGTGAAGCCGGTGGAGTCCAGGATCCAGTCCTGCCGGTGCTTGTCGGCCGATGTCACGGCCATTCGGAAGTCGAGCTCCGTGTTGCCGACGAGAGTGAGAAACTGTCCCGCCGCTGCGGCGACCGCCTCCCGGTCCTCGGTCATGCTCAGCGACTTGTCCACGACCCACAGCAGGTCGACGTTGAAGGCCTCGAGCTCTGCCGCGAGCGGGTCGCAGCCGAACGCGGTGTCGTCCTCGTACTGGGCCAGCGCGGTCCCATCGCCCACGTCGCGCATGCCGAACAGCGTCGCCTCACTGAGCTCGACAGCCTCCGTGGTGGTTACCGCGCCAACCACGATCACCCGATTCTCCGTGCGGTACACCGTCGTGGCGAACAGGCTGAACTCCGTGCCGTTGGGTCCGGACGCCTGTCCGGGCAGGCCCTGGATGTCGGCTGTGGCGTGGCCCGTCAGGGCGGAGACGATGCTGTCCCTGACGGTGGATGACTGGCCGGAGACCGACAGTTGTGCCCGCCATGTGGCGGCGTCGAATCCGTCCCATGTGGTGGACGGTCGGTTCTGAAAGTCCCGGAGGTCTCCGACGGCGGCCATGGCCTGCACGTCCAGGTTGAGTTGGCCGGCGGCGTCCGTGGTGTCACCGCTTGGGTCCCGCGACACCACAAAACCGGCTACGCCGGTCTGCGCGTCGATCCACGTCGCGCCGTAGACCCGCCCGCTGCCCGGCGGAAACGTCAGCTCGCTGTAGCTCGCCGATGTCTGGGCCAGCGTCAGCGTCCAGTCGCCGGACCGGCTGTTCTGGAAGGTAACGGGGACACGGTTGCTGCGCGCGCACGCGAGCGCCGTATTCTCCTGGCCATCGGCGACGCCGTCACCGTCGGTGTCTCGCGAGTTTGGGTCGGTCTCGCCCGGGTCGAGTACGCCGTCGCCATTGCGGTCCTCGTCACCGTCGAGGACTCCGTCGCCGTCGGTGTCAGCCACATTGGGATCGGTGCCGGCGACGCGCTCTTGCGAGTCGCTCAGTCCATCGTCGTCCGTGTCGGCCAGGGCGGGGTTGGTGCCCTGGGAAACCTCGGTGCCATCCGGGATTCCGTCCCCGTCGGAGTCTGTCTTGCGTGGGTCCGATTCGCCCGGGTCGACGTTGCCGTTCCGGTTGGTGTCCTCTGCGCCGTCGAGGAGGCCGTCGCCATCGGTGTCAGGGTTGTGGGCGTCCGTCTCCGTCGTGTTGGGGTCGAACATCCCGTTGGCGTTCTTGTCCTCCACGGAATCGGGCAGGCCGTCATTGTCCGCGTCGGGGCCGTCGACAACGCCATTGTTGATGCCGTTGTTGCCATCGATCGCGCCGTTGTTTGTTCCACCCCGACCGGGCTCAGCGGGGGAGTCGCCGCCGCAGGCGGCGAGCAGGACGATCAGAGACAGGAGGAAGAGCGTGCGCATGAGTGCACCTGTGGGGAGACACCAAGTGCGCTGATGCTAACGGATCTCGGCAGGGCTTGGTAGCCGCGAGCACGCGAGCACGCGGGCCGCGCAGCGGACGGCAGTTGCCTCACCGGGTTTCTCGTTTGGGTTGAGCGAGTGATCGGCGAGACAAATCGTCGTGTAGCAAGGAGGTTGGGCGCCCGCGGGCTCCCGGCCCGCGAAGCCCGAACGACGCAGATAGACGGCGATTTGGCCGTCGAGCGCCGCTCAACACGAGCGAGAAACCCGGTCAGAAGGCGCCGCTGTACTTGTCCAGCTTGTCGAGCACGGAACTCGAGCCTGCGTCAGCGTCGTCGCTGTCGTCGCTGTCGTCGCTGTCGTCGCTGTCGTCGCTGTCGTCGCTGTCGTCGCCTTCATCGGCCTCGTCGACCTCCGCGGGCGCGTCGGCGATGGAGTCCTCAGCGTCCATGTCATCGTCCTCGACCGCCTCCATCTCGTCTTCCGAGTGCACGGCCGCCGACATCGCTGAGCTCGACGCCATGGCCGCAGGCTCGGGCTCGGGGGCCGCCGCTGGGACGGCAACAGGAGCCGGCGCGGGAGCGGCAGGAGCTGCGGGGGCCGGAGCCGGGGTGGCGGCCGCAGCTGCGGACGCCAGACGCGAACCACGCCCCAGCAGCGCGAGCACGTCGTCGTCGCCGAGGAGGTCTTCGAGCACGTCGTTCATGGACGCGTAACGATCTTCGTCCGCATCCATGCACATATTGTCGAAGATGTCGTCGAGCTTGCGCGGGATGTCCGGGAAGAAGCTTGACGGCATGGGGCTTCGCCGACCCGGCAATTTTCCGGTCAGCATCTCGTAGAACATGATGCCCAGGGAGTAGATGTCGCTGCGCGCGTTGGCGTCGATGGGGTTCACGAACTGTTCGGGCGCCTTGTACGCGCGGGTGCCCACAGAGATGTAGATCTGCTGCTTGCTCGAGTCTGTCTCGATGATGCGACTGACGGCGAAATCGACCAGTTTGGCGTTGCCGTCCCCGTCAAATACGACGTTCTCGGGCTTGAGGTCAGCGTGGACCACACCCTGGCCGTGGGCGAATCGGAGCGCCTGCGCGATGGACACGAAATGCGCCAGCAGGGCCGACAGCTCCAGCTTCTTGGGGCCCTGGAGCTTGCCACGCAGCGATCCACCGGGCGCGTACTCCATCGCGAAGAACGGGTATTGCTGGTCTACATCGATGTCCAGGATCTGGATGATGGCCGGATGGACGAGGCTCGCGTGCTTGCGCACAGACTCCTCAAACCGGGCGATGATCTCGTCTTTGCGAAGGTCACCTACGTAGGTGAAGAGTTCGCGAATCTCTTTGATCGCCACTGGCCGGCGCAGTGGCAGGTGTGTGCCGCGGAAGACGGTGCCGATACCACCGCTGCCGATCTCCTCATGCCGTTCGTACCGCTCTTCCACAGTTCCTCCCACAGGGCTGTACCCGGCGCCGCTCGAGGCCGGGTCAATGATGTCTCCAAGACCGCGCATTACGTCCTGACGAAGTTCACTCGCGTCCAGCAGCGCATCCTGGGCGCGGGCCGTCAGACTCAGAGCGCCCGAATCGGGCTCCTGGGCGAGATACTCACGCTCCAGTAGGAACGCGAAGTACTCCTCCACAGCCACCGACAGAGAGGATCCGACGGCTTGCGCCAGATCGTCCAGGCGGACGGTGGCGCCGTAGCGGGCATCCTGGTCGACGGAATTGAGTATGAACAGCGATTCCTCGACCAGAACCTGTGGTGATACGAGTTTTTGACCCGTCATGGACGCTCTTTTGGGCGTTGCTCGGAGACCCTGGAGCATACGGCGAGGTCGCAGCGTGGTCAATCGAATCCGCGTGGTCACCGAGGGTGAAAAAAGGACGAGCCCCTCTGCGGGGCTCGTCGTCGGTGACGGGGTAGGTGGGACAACTCGGCGCCACGAGGGGGCGAACCAACCGCCACAGGCATGGTTTGGCTGGCTTGGTGATCTGGCTTACAAATCGTTGTGTCCGTGAGCTGCTGGTTCGACCTCTCACGGCGCCGTGTTGTGCCCACCTCTATCGCAGCCTCCGTGCCAGCGGCGCAGTTACTTGTGCCAACAGACCGTCCCATCCCGTCACTGGCGGGCTTAGCCCATTCTAAAAAAGATTGAGGTCGGGCCGGGGTGGGCATGGTGTGACAGAATGGCGCGCAAGTGCCGGGGGTCTCGGGTTGCCGTCGCGGCTCTGGCGCCTCACCGATCGCGGCGGTTCTCTTTGCGGTCGATGGACCCACGGGAGCGACCCTGTGAGGGGACCCCGAGACCGCAGCACTGACGCGCGGGGCCTGTCAGCTCAGCAGCGGAGCCAGCGCCACGCCGGTCCATGAGCTGGGGACCTTGGCCACTTGCTCCGGCGTGCCGGCGGCCACGATGTGTCCACCCTTGCGCCCGCCTTCCGGTCCCAGGTCCAGGACCCGGTCCGCCGTCTTGATGATGTCCAGGTTGTGCTCGATCATCACGACGGTGTTTCCCGCGTCGACGAGGCGGTCGACCACCGCCAAGAGCTTCCGGATGTCTTCGAAGTGCAGCCCGGTGGACGGCTCGTCGAGTACGTACAGCGTGCGCCCGGTCGCCACCTTCGCCAGCTCGCGGCTCAGCTTGACGCGCTGTGCCTCGCCACCGGACAGGGTAGGGCTCGGCTGGCCCAGGTGGATGTACCCAAGCCCCACATCGGCCAGTGTCCCGAGGATGCGATGGATGCGCGGGACCGCTGTGAAGAGCTCGAGCGCGTCATCTACGCTGAGGTTGAGGATCTCGTTGATGGAGTGACCCTTGTAGCGGACCTTCAGCGTGGCGTCGTTGAACCGGCGGCCCTGGCAGACTTCACACGGGACGTAGACGTCGGCGAGGAAGTGCATTTCGATCTTTTTCTGGCCTCCGCCCTGACAAGCCTCGCACCGCCCGCCGGCCACATTGAAGCTGAATCTGCCCTTGTCGTAGCCATACATCCGCGCCTCCGGCAGGTTCGCGAACGCCGCGCGGATGTCGTCGAAGACTTTGACGTAGGTGGCAGGGTTGGAGCGCGGCGTGCGGCCGATGGGCTTCTGGTCAATCTCGATGACCTTGTCGATGTACCCCAGGCCCTGCACGCGATCGTGGGCTCCGGCCACGGCGGTGCTGTTCCGGAACAGCTTGCGCGACGCCATGGGCACCAGGATCTGGTTGACCAGGGTGCTCTTGCCGGCGCCGGACACGCCGGTCACGCACGTGAAGGTGCCGAGCTCGAACACCACGTTGAGATTCTTGAGGTTGTTGGCGTGTGCGTTCGTGATCTTGAGTTTCTTGCCCGTGCCTTTGCGCCGGGAGCCCGGGACCGGGATTGTGCGTCGCCCTGACAGGTACTGGCCCGTGAGGCTATTGGGGTCCGCCTTCATGTCCTCGCAGGTCCCGCTGAAGACGATCTCGCCGCCCTTGCGTCCGGCGCCCGGACCAAAGTCCACGACCCAATCCGCGTTCTCCATGGTCTCTGCGTCGTGCTCGACCACCACGACGCTGTTGCCCATGTCCCTGAGCCGTTCGAGGGTCGCGAGCAACCGCTGGTTGTCGCGGGCGTGCAGCCCGATGGACGGCTCGTCCAGGACGTAGAGGACGCCGCTGAGTTCACTGCCCAGCTGGCTGGCGAGCCGAATGCGCTGCATCTCGCCGCCGCTCAGGGTCGGGCCGGGGCGGTTCAGGCTCAGGTACTCGAGGCCTACGTTGACGAGGAACTGCAGCCTGCCGGCGATCTCCCGGACCAGGTCTTTGCCGATGGTAGCCTTGTTGCCCAGCAGCTCGAGGCGCTCGATCCAGTCCAGGGCGTCCTGGATGGTGTCCGTGCAGACCTCCACCAGCCGTCGGCCCCCGACGAGCACGGCGTTGCTCTCCTTGCGCAGCCGTCCGCCGCCGCACTCGCTGCAGGCCCGCGTGCTGAGGAAGGCGGCGTAGAGATCGCGCTGCTTGGCGCTCGTGGTCTCGCGGTACCTACGCATCAGGGTGTTGGCGACGCCCTCGAAGGTGGTGGTCCAGGTGCCCTGGGAGCGTTTGCGCTTCCATTCCACCGAGATCTCCTTGTCGCTGCCGTACATCAGGACCGTGCGCTGGCGCTCGGTGAGCTTCTTCCAGGGTTTGTCCTCGTCGATCCGGAACTTTGTGCAGACGCCGCGGATGATCTCCCATGTCCACGTGGTGGAGTCGCCCTGTTTCCACGGTACGACCGCGCCGTCGTTCAGGCTCAATTCCTGGTCCGGGACGATCAGGTCCGGGTCCATGCTGGCCTCTTCGCCCAGACCGTTGCAGCACGGACACATCCCGACAGGGGAGTTGAAGCTGAAGCTCTGGGGGCTCAGCTCCGGGAAGGCCAAACCGCAGTCTTCGCAGGCGTTGTGGATGCTGAACGTCTGCGCGCCGCCGTCTACGACCTGGATTCCGCAGACCCCCTCGCCGACACGCAGTGCCAACTCGACGCTGTCCGCGATTCGCTCGCGCGCGTCTGCGCGCGCGACCAGTCTGTCGACGATCACGTCGATGTTGTGGCGCTTGTTCTTGTCGAGCTTGAGCCCCGGCTCCAACGTCAGCGTCTCCCCGTCCACCAGCACCCGGGTGAACCCGTCGGCGAGAAACCCAGCGAAGATGTCCTTGTACTCACCCTTTCGGTTGCGGGCGACGGGGGCGAGCAGCATGAAGCGCTTCCCGTCCTCGAGGGACAGAATCTGGCGTACGATCTCGTCGGACGAGGTGCCGCCGACCGGCTTGCCGCAGTTGTGGCACTGCTGATCTCCGAGGCGGGCGTACATGACTCTGAGGTGGTCGAGTATCTCGGTGATGGTGCCCACGGTTGAGCGCGGGTTGGTGCCGCCGGACTTCTGCTCGATGGAGATCGTCGGCGACAGCCCCCGGATCGCGTCGACCTTCGGCTTCTCCATCTGGCCCAGGAACTGCCGCGCGTAGGCCGACAATGATTCGACGTAGCGTCGCTGTCCCTCGGCGAAGAGGGTGTCGAACGCCAATGACGACTTTCCGGAACCGCTCGGACCCGTGAAAACCACGAGCTTCTTGCGGGGGATCCGAAGGTTGACGTTCTGCAGGTTGTGCTCGCGGGCGCCCTTGACGTCGATGTGGTCCAGGTCGCGCGCGGGCGCGAGATGATCCAAACCGCTGGGAAGGGTGGGCGTGGCGCTCTTGGACATGTCCTCTCCAGGCACTGATAGGCTGTGCAGTTATAGGCGGCGATAGAGCGCGTGGCAACCGCCCGGTCTGTGGTATGTTGTCTCCATGTCCATACGGGCCAAGATCCTGTCGATCATCGTCTCAGCGTTGCTGCTGGCGTTTGTCGTGAGCTCCCTGGCGTACATTCACGTTACGGAACTCGACCGTGACATGGAGCAGATCCTCGAGCGCCAGATCCCTGTCGCGCAAGCGGTCACCGGCGTCCGGGTGGGTGTGCTGCGTGTCGGAGACGCGGAGAAGCGCATGCTGGCCGCGGGCGACGTTTCGCACATGCGGACGGTCCAGGTCGCGCTGACGGATGTGGGCGTCCATGTGCAGCGGGGCCTGGAGAGCCCGGAGACCGAAGGGCAGCGCGAGCGGTGGACCCAGATCAGCCGGCTGCTCAGCGAGCTTCGTTTCCAACAACAGCACCTCGAGGGGCTCATCAACGTCGAGGTCCGCGAGCTGCAGGGACTGACGCGCCGCCTCGCGCCGAGCTTGAGCGATCTGCGCAGCCAGCTGGTCCGGCTTCGCACGGATCTGGAGACGGACGACGCCGCCTCGGACATTGATGGTGCGCGGCGGCGCAGCGCCATTGAGGCGGCCCAACAGGCCGAGCGCCTGCTGGCCGAGTTGTCCCGGGTCCGGTACTCGGCCAGCCAGACGGAAGCCTACGCGCAGGACCTTCAGCGCAATGTGGTGACCTCAAGACTTGCCGGGGTCCGGCGAAACGTCGGCCTGATCGCGGGCAGCCTCCGGGGCACGCCCCGGTACGCCGCGGTGCGAGAAGTGACCACGTCGCTGGCGGATGCAGGGCGCCAACTCGAAGAGGTCGAGAGGAGAATCCTGGATGTAAACCAGCGGTTGCTGAGCGCGCGGGAAGAGACGCAGCTCACGCGCGACCGCATGCGGAAGGTCGCCTCCAGCATCGAGCGTGACGAGTGGGCGCGCATTGAAGCCTCGCGCGCGCGGATGGTGGACAAGCGGATCACCGCCGGAAACATGATCCTCTTCGTGCTCCTGGCAGGCGTCCTGTTCGTCGGCGTGCTCGCGTTTGGAGTGCTGCGCTCGCTGACCGTCTCCATCGGTCGTCTCTTGCGCGCCAGCCGCCGGCTGAGGCGCGGGGAGCTCGACGCGCGCGTGGAGATCGGTGGTCGGGATGAGCTCCAGGAGCTCGGGTCCAGTTTCAATACGATGGCCCAATACCTCCAACAGCGAAGGGACCGCCAGAACCACTACAATCGGATCGTCACGAAGCTGAACTCGTCGCTCGGTGTGACGGACACTCTCGAGGTTTCACTCAGCGATGTCGTGGTGCGCACAGGCAGCGATCTTGGCGCCATCTACCTCCACGATCTGGAGGCGGACGAGCTCGAGCTCGCGCATTCCTATGGCATCTCGGCGAAATCCGCTGCGCGCAAGCGCATCCCAATCGGCGAGGGAATCATAGGCCAGGTGGCGTCGAGCCGCCGCCTGGTCTGTGTGGAGCCTGTCCCGCCGGGGATGTTCGACCTGGATCTGGGGCTCGCATCCGGCCCACCGAAGACGCTGCTGATCCTCCCGCTCGTTCACCTCGACGCGCTGCTGGGTGTCATCCTGCTCGGCTCCGCCAGGCCCATCGCGCCGGAGCAGGTCACGTTCATCGAGGAGGTGGCGTTTCAGCTCGCGGTGGCGCTGCGCAACGCGCGCTTCTACCAGACCATCGAGCGGACGGCGAAGGCGTTGCGAGACGCCAACGACAAGCTCAAAGAGGAGCAGGCGGCCCTGGAGCGTGCCAACGATCAGATGGCGGAGGCCAACCGGCTCAAGTCGGAGTTCCTGGCCAATGTGACCCACGAGCTGCGCACGCCGCTCAACTCGATCATCGGCTACACCGAGCTGGTGCTCGACGACGAGCGCGTGGATGGCGGAAACCGCCGCTCGCTGGACACCACTCTTCGCAACGCGCGCAACCTGCTGCGGCTGATCAACGATCTGCTCGATGTCTCTCGGATGGAGGCGGGCGTGGTGACGCTCAACATCGAGCGCTTCGACATCCTCCGACTCATGGAGGACGTGCTGGAGATGGCGCAGCCTCTGGTGTCCGGCAAGCCGGTCACGGTCACCAGCAAATTGCCGGACAGTCTGCCGTGGATGCGTTCGGATCGGATGAAGTGCAAGCAGATTCTCGTGAACCTGCTGTCCAACGCGATCAAGTTCACGGACACCGGTTCTGTCGGTCTCTCCGTGGAGATGGAGGAGACCATGCTCGCGGTGCACGTCCGCGACTCCGGGATTGGCATCCGCCCTGAAGACCTCGACGTGGTCTTCGAGAAATTCCGGCAGCTCGACGGCTCGTCCAGCCGGCGGCACGGGGGCACGGGACTGGGACTGGCGATCACGCGGCAGCTGTGTGACTTTCTGGGCGGTGAAGTCTCAGCGGCCAGCGTGGTCGGCGAAGGGTCTACCTTCACAGTGCGCCTGCCCATGAACCTCGGCGGAACCGCGGACGCCATGCCGACGGTCCAGCCCGGGGCGGAAGACGAAGGGTGGGTCGAGGAGGGCGGCCGGCCGTTCCTGCTGGTCATGGACGACGATCCATCCTCGGTGGTGAACCTGCGAGAGGTGCTGGACGGGACCCGCCTGGACGTGAAGAGCGCCTTTACAGCCAGGGAAGCCGCAGATATACTCGCGCGACTCGACCCCGTCGGTGTCGTCGTCGGTTCTACCCTTCCCGAAGAAGACGGTTCCACTGCGATGAGCGATGTTTGGGCGCGAATCAAGGACGAGGGACACCCTGTTGTTCTGGTCGCGGGCGTGGGTCGTTTTGGCGCTGGCGACGGCGGAAACCCGGACGAAGAATTGACCGACACGAAGCTCGCGCGCGTGGTGGGAATGCTCAAACGGCCCTTGGACGCCAGCGAGGTCCTGCACCTTCTGGCGCAGGCCGGCGTCGAGGATCTCCCGCAGCTCGCGAATGACGGTGACACGTTGGGGGCGACAGACGCATGACAGACTCAAACCGCCGAAACACCATCTTGATCGTGGAGGATGACCCCGACACCGCGCAGCTCCTGGTGCTCCAGCTGGAGCGCTATGGCCACGCGTTTGAGGTCGCCAGCAACGGGCAGGAAGCCATCCTTCGTACGGGTGAGATACCGCCGGACCTGGTCATCATGGACGTGATGATGCCGCGGCTCGATGGGTTTGAGACCACGCGCTTCCTGAAAGCAAAATTTCGCGACGCCTTCCTGCCCATACTCGTCCTCACCGCAAAGGACGACGCCCAGTCCCGCAGCCGAGGCGTTCGCTTTGGTTGCGACGACTACCTGACCAAGCCCTACGACCGAGACGAGATGCGGGCCAGCGTGGACGCACTGCTGGCATTGGGGCACGCCGAGAACGCGGCCATCGCATCGCACGCGGCTGTTGCCGCCACCGCCCTCGTCGAAGGGGAGGGCGCGCAGGAGCAGGTGGCAGCCGCCGCCGCTGCGGCGAGCACAGCCGACGATTCCGTCGTGGAGCATCGCCTTGGCGTGGCCACTCTTCTCCTCGACGCTGGGCGAGGCGAGCACGCCAAGGGACACCTGGAACGCGTCCTGGAGCTGCGGAGTGGGCATGCCCAGGCCACCGAATTGCTCGCCCAGGTGGGAGACTGAGATGCGCCTTATCTGTGCCGGAATCACCGATGTCGGGGTCGCTCGTGATCACAACGAGGACGACTTCTATCTGTCGCAAGGGGGCGAGCCGCTCTGCGTCGTCGCTGACGGGATGGGAGGGCATCGGTCTGGGGAGGTCGCCAGCGCCCTCGCCGTCGAGACCATCGTCCAGTACTACCGCGATACGGTGTTGGATCCGGAAGACGAAGCGGCCGCGGTCAGGTCGCGCTTCTGGCCGTGGCGCAAGCGCAAGCCGGACAACTCCGAGGAGCGTCGCCTGGTGCAGGCCATTCTCTGCGCAAACAAGGCCATCTACGACGCGTCGGAGAAGAATGAGGGCTCCAAGGGCATGGGCACCACAGTGGTGGCCGCCTACTTTGTGGAGTCGGGCCTGTACATCGCTCACATCGGCGACTCGCGCACGTACCGGTTGAGGCACGGCAAGCTCGAGCTTCTGACCGAGGATCACTCTCTGGCCAACGAGTATGTCCGTATGGGGATTCTCTCACCGGCCGATCTGGAACACTTTCCGTACAAGAACGTCGTCACGCGTGCGTGCGGCCTGGCGGAAGAGGTCGAGGTGGAGTCGAACTTCGAGGCGAGCGAAGACGGTGACATCTATTTGCTTTGCTCGGACGGACTGACGGACTGCGTTCCAGATGTAGACATTCATCGGATCCTGATGGAGCACGACGATCTCGACGACGCCAGCGCGGTCCTCGTCGACGCGGCGAACCGCAACGGCGGTACCGACAACATCACGGTCATCCTCGCCCAGACGTTGCTTGCGTGACGGTCGACGACGACGGCGGCGGACTTCACAAGAAATTGACCGCCGTTCGCGCCGTGCTAGCGTCCGCAGTGGAGGAACAGCCGCGTGAATCTTCCTGAGTCCCTATGTATCGGAGCCGCCGGCTTCGCGCTCTTGCTGACAGGTTGCAGCGGCAACCAGGAGGCAATGCAGCGTCGAATCGACGACCTGCAGTCGCAGGTCCAGGAGCTCCAAAAGAACTCTGGCCGACAGAACGTCCGCGTGGGCGATCTCGAGGACCGGATCAGCCTCATTGACGACAAGGTTGCGACCAACCGGCTCGCGCTCGAAAGGCGCGGGGTGGTGCGGGAGTTGCCCAAGGTTCGTGTGGCGCCGGGCCCCGGTGGACAGATGGTCGTGCGGGGTGACACCTACACGTCCAGCCCGCCGGAGTACGACCCCTACGTGCGCCCGGATGAGGGAGTTCGGGCCCGCATCGCGGTTCCGCGGCCGCGGTCGGAGGACACGCCGCTGTATCCAGACCCGGAGCCGCGACGTGAGGCGCCGGCCGCAGCGGAGGCGCCCGGCGAGCGTGTCGTCATCAATGAGGACACGTACCGCGAGTTCCTGGAAGAGGAGGGCGGTGTCGAGGAGGCCGCTCCCCGCTCACCGCGCAGGAGCGCTTCGCCGCGGGTCGATGTTCCGTCCACGCCGTCGCGCGTCACCGGCCAGGGGCCGCGCGCCAAGGAGTCCGTGACCGATGAACGTCTGCCGGTGGTCGCCGCCGAGGGAGCGCCAGCCGCACCCGGTGCGCGCGAGAAAGTGGACAACCCACGGGACCTCTACAAACGGGGGCTGGCCAGCTACCGCGCCGGCAAATACGCAGAGGCCCGCGCCGATTTCGACGAGTACCTGCGCCTGGGTCCCACCGCGGACTACCTCGACAACGCCTACTATTGGCTCGGCGAGTGCGCCTACGGAATGGGGCGCCACAAAGAAGCCCTGACGTACTTTGGAAAAGTCATCAAGGAGACGCCGGACGGCAACAAAGTTCCGGACTCCATGCTCAAGGCCGCATTGGCCTATGTCCGAATTGGGCAGAAGGGCGAAGCTCGCTCGACGCTGTACAACCTGCTCGAGACGTATCCGAACACCAACGCTGCCCGTCTGGCGGCCCAGAAGCTCAAAGAGCTGGAATGATGAGGACGTTCGCGCCCCTTGCTGCGCTCATTTGTCTCCTCCTGGCCGCGCCCGCAGTGGCCCAGGAAGTCGCCGGTGAGCCGCCGAGCCCCACGGAAGAGTCGCCAGCACCGCTGCCCTTGAAGCGCGATCTGGTCCCTCAGATTCCGGAGGACGTGAATCGTCCGGTGCCCGACTATCACGTCGTGCAACCAGGCGATACGCTGTTTGGCATCTCGCAGGCGTACTTTGGTACGCCGTACGTTTGGCCCGTGGTGTGGGCCTTCAACGAGCACATCACCAACCCGCACTGGATCTACCCGGGCGATGTGGTCTACCTGCGCGCGCCACTGCCCGGTGATGCTCCTGTGGGCGCCGACGGGCCAGACCCGTTCAGCGTCTCCACGCACGGCCTGAGCATCGCGCTGGCCGGGTTCCTCACCGAGCGTTCCATCGCGCCGGTCGGCAAGCTCGAGTACTCGCCTGAAGACAAGGTGATGCTGACCTTTCCAGACAAGGTCTACCTGAGCGTCACGCCCGACGAGCGCAAGAAGATGCGTCCCGGCAAGGTCTACGCGCTGCTCCGACAAGAGGGCACCGTGAACGACGAAGAGGACGACGACATCGTCCGCGCCCGGCGGTTCCGCATCGTCGGCGCGGTGCGCATCGTCAAAGTCTCCGACGACGACAAGACGCTGCACACCGGGGTCATCGTGCAGGCCTGGGAGGAGATCTACCGAGACGACATTCTGTACCCGTACGAACGTCAGCTCCTGCGCGTTGCGCCTGCAAAGGCTTCCAACACCGTGGTGGGCCGCATCGAGGACACGCTGGAGCGCCGGTCGTTGTTTGGGGAGCAGTTCTACCTGCTCATCAACAAGGGTCGGAAGGACGGCGTGCGTGTCGGCAACCGCTTCTTCGCGTACAGCCGCTGGGATGGACGCAGCAAGTTCGACGAGGACGAGATTGGGCAGCTGCCTTTCGAGCGCGTTGCGCAGATGCTCGTGATTCACGTGGAGGAAGAGTATTCCACGTGCCTCGTGACACAGAGCCGCCGCGAGCTCGAAGTCGGTTGGCGCGTCGAGATGTACAAAGGGTACTGAACGACGCCCACGTTTCGAACGCCCCGAAGGCGACCCACACGGGTCGCCTTCTTGGGTTTTTGGCCCGGAACGAGCCGGTCGCCGCCATTCAGCCTGGAGCAGTCATGGGTTGTCGCCCGGGCCTTCCATCGATCGGTGCGCGGCGATTCTTGCGCGGAGCGGAGCGCAGCCCACGAGCACAATGGAGCGCCCAGGCTTGCCGCCATCAGTCCTATGCGCACGAGCGGTGCTGACAGGCGCGGCGATCGTTCAGTGGAGCGGATCGCAGCCCAGGGGCATCGTGGCGTGGGCCGGCAGGACATCGGACAACAGCGTCGTGCGGAAGACGTCGAGCATCGCTGCCTGGGCGCGGTCAAAGACGTTGTGCAGCGTACAGCCATCCATCTTGGGGCAGTTGCCGTCGCGCTCCAGGCACTCGTTGATGGCGATGGGTCCGTCGACTGCCTCGATGACATCCAGAATGGACACGTCTGAGGGTGGACGCGCCAGGCGGTAGCCGCCGCGCGGTCCGCGCGTCGATCGAACCAATTCCGCGACGACCAGGTTGCGCATGATCTTCGCCAGGTAGTCGTCCGGGATGCCTTCGCAGGCGGCGACGTCGCGAAAGCTCATTACGGCGCCTGGCGGATTCTTGGCCAGTCGCACCATCGCGCGCAGACCGTAGTCGACCTTTCTGCTGACCTGAAGACCATGCATAGCCGAGCACGTTAGAACGCTCCTCAAGACGACGCAACAACAACGTCCGATAAGGGATATTATGTTAACTCATGCTCGGAGATTGCCGGTGTGAGCCCCCGCCTGGACGTTCAGGCACCGACCTCGGTTCGGCCTTCGTTCTGGGACTCGGTTCCAGGTTTTGGCGATGGCTGGTGCCGGCCGCGCTGGTGCCGGCCGCGCTGATGCTAGCCGCGCTTGAACATGGACTTGAGCTTGTCCATGAAGCCGCCACCGCCGCCGGTCTTGCGCATGTTGAGCAGACGCAGCTGGCGCTGGGCCTGCACGTTCTTGGGCGCTACGTACAACGCCTCCTTAAAGGATCGCCGCGCCTCGTCGATGCGGCCCATGTCCATGTGCAGCCGGCCCATCATTACGTGGCCGTCGGCGAATTGAGGCAGCGTCGTGATGGCGAGCTGAATCTCTTCCTGCGCTCGCAGGACCGAGCTCTTGTCTTTTGGGATGCCTTTGTCGTTCCGCGGCAGCAGCAGGAACTCGGTGTACGCCAGATGGACGCGGAATTCGGCGGAGTCTGGGTTGAGCTCAAAGCACTCGCCGAAGCGGTCTCGTGCCGCGCCGATCTTGCCTCGCTCCAGCAGCTGCTGGCCCAGGCGGAATGTGCTGTCCGCTTGGAAAAGCGCGGCCGCGTCCACGCGCTTGCCGTGCTTGCCCGGCGCGCCGCCCGAAAGCTCCAGCTCCGCGTCGTAGTCGCTGCGCTTCTCCTTGTGCGTGAGGACCGTCTGGGCCTCAGTGAACATCGCAAAGAGATTGGTGAGCGTCGCGTCGTCTTCGCCCAGGTCCCACTTGTTGTGCCGGTCGGGATGCCAGAGGGCGGCGGCCTGGTTGTACGCGCGGCGGATCACCTTGGCGTCGGCGTCCCGTGCGACCCCCAGCCGGTCGTAATACGTCTGGCTGACGAGTAGCTTGTGGGTCGAGCGGATCTTCGCGATCAGCTCGGCGGGAGCTGCCTGCTTCGACATGGACTGCTCCGGTGGAGGCAGTGGCTACGCAGGGACTTGAACCCCGGACCTAGCGGATATGAGCCGCTTGCTCTGACCAACTGAGCTACGTAGCCGTGGCGCGCAACAAGCGCGCGCCGGACGTGCTTTGTAAGCAATGTTCGCGGTGGCGTCAACGGGTTTCCTGTCGGATCCTTGCGGGAAACCGTCACGTTGCTCGGTTCCGGTGGCCACGGGTTGTCGGCCGTGGATCTGCCGCCGTCTGGGCTCAGCGTCCCTTGGCGTCTTTGGCGCAGCGAAATCCGTCGTACTCGGTGCGGGAGTGTGTGCGGCTCGTTCGAGCGGACGCGTGTGAGCCTACCAGGGTCGCGTACCAGCTCCCGCCCTTCACCACCCTGCCCTTGCCACGTGCGGGCCCCGGTGGGCTGGTGGCGGGCGACCGGGCGAAGTACTGCGCGTCGTACCAGTCGGAGACGTATTCCCAGGCGTTGCCACCCATGTCGTACACGCCGTAGGGCGAGACGTCCCCAGGGTTGGAGCCGACGGGGACTGTGGCTCCGGGGGCGTCGGGGCAGTCGCGGTTGGCGCCGTTTCCGACGTTCGCGACGCCGCACTCAGGGGTGTCGCCCCACGGGTAGAGGCGCCCGCCGGGTCCGCGTGCTGCCTTTTCCCATTCGGCCTCGGTCGGCAGCCGGGTGCCGCGCCAGGTGCAGTACGTCTGGGCGTCGGTCCAGCTCACGCCCACAACGGGTTGGCCCGGTTGGTCGAATCGTTCGAACTTTCGGCGCTCCGAGCAGGCGCCCGCGGCCGCGCATGCGTCGTACTCAGCCGTCGTCACTTCGTAGCGGTCGATGAAGAAGGTGGGCAGAAACACCGTGTGTTCCGGTGCCTCGGCAGGCCCCATGGTGTTTGAGCCCATGATGAACGTGCCCGCCGGGATACGGACCATTCGCCCCTCGCCGGCGACGCGAATGAGCGCGCCGTCGCCAGCCGCCACCTGTGCTGTCAGCAGGCACCCCGCAATTGCGGCCGCCGCCATCGACCCATACCTCCAGCGCACGCCAACTCCTCTCCGGGCGGGCACGACCGACCGCCACCTACACCTGCCTTCCGAACGCGGGGAGGTTATGGCAGATTCCCGGACCATGGAACTGAACGGCAAGACGATCGCGGTTACGGGCGCGACTGGATTCCTCGGAAGGCACATCGTGGACTGTCTCTTGTCCCGAGGGGCGCGGGTTGTTGGTGTGGTCCGGACGCCAGATCGGGTGCCCGAGCTGCTCGAACTGGGTGTGGAGATGCGCAAGGCCGATCTCGCGGATCGTGCGGCGCTGACCCGCGGGTTTGAGGGCGTGGACGCCGTCGTGAGCAACGCGGCACTCCTGCAGCTGACCAACCGTGACTGGGCCGAACACCTTCGGACGAATGTTGAGGGTACGCGAAACGTCATGGCCGCCGTGGCGGCTGCGGGCTGTGAGCGGGTTGTGCACGTATCGAGCATCGCCGTCTACAAGGGACGCAGTGGCCAGACTGGCATCACTGAGGACCATCCCAGGCTCACGCTTGAAGACCGCGGGTTCTTCAACTCCTACCAGGTCAGCAAGGCGGTGTCCGAGTCGGAGGCATGGGCGTCCGCTGCGGAGAACGGGCTGGCGCTGTCGTGCGTGCGTCCCTCCGCGATCTACGGCAAGCACGACCAGAACTTCACGCGAATATTGAAACGGCTGACCCGGTGGCCGATCTCGGTGCTGCCGATGGGCATGACCGTGCCGCTCGTGTACGCCGGCGACGTCGCGCAGGCCATCGCGCTGTGTCTGGAGCGCCCGACGAGTGTGGGTCGCTCCTACAATACATCCTCTTCCGTGTCTGCGCGGACGCTGCTCGACGAGTGGGCGGTCGCCAGTGGTTCCCGGCCAGCGGTGCGCGTCCCGGTTCCTGTGCCATACCGCCAGGTTGTGGACAGCGCCCGCGCGATGGAGGAGCTCGGTTGGCGTCCCACGTCGCTCGAGGACGGGTTGCGGAAGACCGCTGCGCCATGAAGATCGATGTGGGGGTGGCGGTAGAAGCGCTCGCGGCGGGTCGTGTCGTGGGGGTGCCGACGCAGACGTTGTACGGGCTGGCCGCGCGCGCGGATGACGCGCGCGCCGTGGAGCGGGTGTTCGAGCTCAAGGGTCGGCGTCCAGCCCTGCCCTCGCCTTGTCTGGTGGCGGACGCCGCCGCTGTGCGCACCCTGCTCAAAGGCCCGTTGGAGCCGCGCGTCTTGCGTCTGGTCGATCGGTTCTGGCCGGGCGCGCTGACAGTCGTGGTCGGCGGCGCGCGGGACGACCTGGCTCCGGGTCTTGTCGGCGCTGGAGGGACCGTGGGCGTCCGGCAGGACGGAGATCCGACCCTGGCGCGTGTGCTGCGCGGGCTGGGCGTGCCGGTTACCGGGACGAGCGCCAATCGTTCCGGCGAGCCGGCGTGCCGTTGGGGGCGGGAGGTCGATGCGCTCTTTGAGGGGCGGTTGGACTATGCCGGTCGGCTGGGCGACGGACCGACGATGGGGGGCATGGCCAGCACGGTGGTGCGGGCCGACGGGGCGTCGCTTGTGTTGCTGCGCGACGGCGCGCTCGACTGGCCGCAGATCTCTTCGGCCTGGGAGGCCCTGCGCGATGTCGACGACGATTGACACGCTGTTTGGTGGCGAGCTCACGCTCGAGCAGCCGAGCGAGGGCTACCGCTATGGCATTGACGCAGTGCTGCTCGGCGCCGGCGCGCCGGACGCCGACGTCGTGGTGGATCTCGGGTGCGGGGTCCTGCCGGTGGGGCTCTGCTTCCTGCACGTGCAACCCAGCGCCCGGCTCGTCGGTGTGGAGGTGCAGGCTGAGCTCGCCGCGCTCAGTCGTGCGAACGTGATCCGGAACGGTCGCGAGGACCGCGCTGAGGTCATGGAGGCGGACGCCCGTCGGGCCGCCCTGACCGGGGCGGACCTCGTGCTCATGAACCCGCCCTATTTTCCCCACGGATCGGGCGCCCGGAACCCCAACGGACAGCGGGAGGCGGCGCGCCATGAAGTCCATGGCACCCTGCGGGAGCTGTGCCGCAGCGCCGCCGGCATGATGGGGCCCAAAGCGAGGCTGCGGATGATTTATCCAGCCGAGCAGGTGCCGCGGGCGATGACCGCGGTGGCCGGAGCGGGTCTAAAGGTTTGCCGGCTGCGGCCCATTCATAGCTTTGCCCACGCCCCGGCCAAATTGATCCTGGTGGACGCACGCAAACACGGACGCCGCGAGGTCGAGCTTGCGCCGATGTTGGTGA
>CALBXO010000607.1 GCA_937890335.1 uncultured Pseudomonadota bacterium
CAACGAGGGGCATTGCGCGTTTCTGGCGCTCGAGCTGGTGCGAGAGCATGTGGCGGCAGGCAAGACCCTCGCCAGCGCCATCGAATTGGTGCGTCCGGTCAGCGTGTTCACCACGCACACGCCGGTTCCCGCCGGGCACGATCGGTTTGGCCGGACCCTGGTGGAGGGGCGTCTGACATGGTTGGCCGACGCCCTGGGGATCGACACCGAGGACCTGATGACCATGGGACGGGTCGGGGAGGGCGGCATCACGTTGTCCATCGCCGAACCGGGTGAGATCGACCTGCTCCGGGCTCCCCCGGGCGACACGCTCGTGGAGATGCCCGCCATCACGCCGGCGGATCTCGGCATTGACGAGGACGAGGTTCACGACGACCCGGACGCGCCGAGCACGCACGTGGAATCCGAGCCGCTGTGCATGACCGTCCTGGCGCTGCGCCTGTGCGAGAAGGCGAACGGTGTCAGCATGGTCCACGGCGAGGTCAGCCGCCAGATGTGGGCGGGAATGTGGCCAGACCTGGCCCCCTCGGATGTGCCCATCGGCCATGTCACCAACGGAATCCACATTCCGACGTGGATGCACGGCACCGCGCGGGAGCATCTGGAGCCGCACCTCCCCGCGGATTGGCTCACCCGACGCGCCGACCCGGAGCTGTGGCTGGACCTGGCCCACTCACTGGACGACGCGCAGATCTGGGCCATGCGCAACGCACTGCGAGGCAATCTCCTGGCGTTCATCCAGGAGCGAGCCCAGCGCCGCGCGGACAGACTTGGCGCCGGTGCGCCGGTCCCCAAGTTCACCCCAGACGCCCTGACCATCGGCTTTGCACGTCGGTTCGCGACCTACAAGCGAGCCACCTTGCTGTTCCGGGACATGGAGCGCGTGATCGAGCTCATCACGCACACCGAGCGACCCGTGCAGCTCGTGTTTGCCGGGAAAGCCCATCCGATGGACACGGGAGGCCAGGCGCTGATCGCGCAGCTGGTTGAGCTGGCGTCCGACAAGCGCCTCGAGGGGCGTGTCTGCATCCTCGAAGATTACGATATGGTCATGGGGCGCGCCCTGGTCAGCGGGGTGGACGTCTGGCTCAACAACCCGCGCAAACCGCGGGAGGCATCGGGCACCAGCGGTCAGAAGGTGGCGATGCACGGCGGGCTGAACCTCAGCGTTCTGGACGGCTGGTGGCCCGAGGGTTTTGACGGCGTCAACGGCTTTGCGATTGGGGACGCCACCGCCCCCGTGGACCCCGTTGCGCAGGATGACCGGGACGCACGCGCGCTCTACGACGCGCTCGAGAAACAGGTGATACCCCTGTACTTTGACCGCGGCGAGGACGGGATTCCCCATCGCTGGGTGCGTCGCGTGCGACACGCGATGGCGAGCCTGGTGGGGCGCTTCTCCACGATGCGGATGGTCTCGGACTACGCGGACAACTTCTACCGCTAACCGCTGCTCAGCGCCCTCGACACAGCGCCACAACGCGGGCCACATCCACGTGGCACCGGCTGCAGGCCTGTGCGTTGGAGCGCACCACGGCGCCGCAGGTCCGCGCCCATTGCGGTGGGTGCGGGTTGATGCCGGCGTGGCACTTCACGCAGTCGTTCTCCGTGTGGCAGGTGGTGCACGCCGTCAGGTTTCGTCGCGCCGCGGCGCCGTGCTCCGGACCCGCCGACAACCCGAGCCACGACTCCGGGTGGAACCCCACGCCCGGCGCGATCTGCGCGGGGCCGCTGCTGGTGAAACGCGCCACCTGGTGACAGTCTTTGCAGAACGTCTCCGGCGCGTGGCAGCTGACACAGGTTCCGCCGTCCGCGGTGGCGTCGATGGCGTGGTAGGCGAGAAAGCCTGGCGGATGGACGGCCTGCGCCGACGGGTCGTTGTGGCAGCCCAGGCACCGCGCCTCTGTATGGCAGTCAGCGCAACCCGCCGCAGCCGCCCGCGCGGCGACGCCATGGTCCCTGGCAAAACCCGGGTGGTGGCTGTCGGGGCGCGCTCCGGGGGCGCGCGTCTCGAACGCTCGCGACAGGAGCTGACCCGGCTCGACCCGAGGCACGAGCTCAGGGTCCTGGGCGAGGGCGAACACCCCGACACACACCAGGGCGACCGAGATCGCCAGCGGAGCAAGCTTGTGGACGTTCACGGCAGCGGCCCCCGACTGACAAGGAAACGTGACAGTGGCGGATCGGGGTCGACGATGTCATAGCGGATCTCGTAGCTCAGAAATCCGCGCAGCTCGTACAGATAGGGCGCGTTGGAGAGGCCCTCCACGGTGACCAGCACGTGGCCGTGAGGGCCGAGGCGCGAGTGAACGTCGAGCGCGACGGCGCCGCTGGTCCCCGCCTGAAAGGGTTGCAGCTCGGGTTCGGACCGCAAGCCATACGCGCGCACGCCGACTGCCAGCCGCTCGTGCACGATGTCCATGCCCGTCCCCACGCCCCCAAACAGGATGAGGCCTCCAATGCCGTCCTCGGCGCGCAACCACAGGTCGGCCTTCCAGTTTGTGAACCAGGTGGCGGGGCGCCTTCGCCAGCGCCAACCTGCCTGTGTTCTGCCTCCGTAGCTGAGACCGTCCGCGTCGGAGTCGAACCACGGTGTGCCGGTGCCTTGTTCTGCGCCGTAGGAGCGCGCGTCCGCCGTAGCTTGCAACGTCAACAGGCCCGCGCCCGGGCTGAAGGCGGCCGATGAGTGGGTCCTGACGGCTGTGTACGGACGGGCGCCGAACACGTCCCACACGGACCCGAGCCAGAAGTCGGGCCTCCAGATCGACACGCCCGCGCCGGCGCCCACGCCGTCCAGAATCTCGAGCCGGACATCGGCCGAACCGCGCGAAACGCGGCGACGCGCCAGGTCCCAGGCCCCATCCAGCAGAATCTCCGTCGTGTCAGTCGGCAATGCACGCAGTGAGATGCCCGTGGTCTCGCCGAGGAGGTCGCCGCCCTTGGCGGGGTCAGGTCCGGCGGTCAGGCGCCGCGCGGCGAGTGTCACCTGCACGGCGGCACCGTCATAGCCGACACTGCCACCAATTGTCGCTGGCCGCTTGCCAGGACCGGGGGAGGCTCTGTCCGCGAAGAACCCACCAAACGCCGGGTCCTGGCTCAACGGGGACGAGGGCGTGACCAGGGCGCCCGCCCTGGCCGACGTGAACCACCCTGTGGGAGAACGGAGCAGGATTCGACCGCCGTCAAGACGCTCGATCGCGTCCGGGCCGATGTAGAGGAGGCGCCCCAGGGTCAGGTCGAGCACGTCGCCTACGTCGTGCACTTCGACGTACGCCAGCCGAAGATCGGCCGCGGCGAACGCCGCCGAGTCGTCGTAGAGTCGGCCTGCAAACTCGGGGTCGAGCCCAAGGTCGGTGTCGAGTCTGAGGTCGAGGACGCCGGTGGCTACGGGTTGCGCGGCCTTGGGGCCAGCCCATGCGCGCAGCGACAAGAGCTGGGTGATTCGGCGGCGAGGGACAGTGAAACCGTCGCTACCGCGCACCTGGTAACCGCGGGCGACGGCGCGCGCGCCGAGGGTCAGCGCACCGTCCGCGTTGGCGGAAGCGGGCGCCACCAGAGCAAAGAGCACCGTGAGCGCAAGAACGCGACGGACGACAATCACTCGGTGAGTATAGGTGGCTGTGCAACATCGTGCACCTGCTCTGACATCTTTTCATAGCTGGAGGCCGTCGCCTCCAAGCCTGTTGGCGACGGTGCCCGACCTCACGCGATCCCCACTGGGCGGCACAGCACTTGCTGTGAACGAGGATGCTGTCCCGCACGCAGTCACGGAGTCTGGTCAATGGATACCCCGCGAGCGCCACAAAAACCCGAAGGCGGATTCACCCTGATCGAGGTGATGATCGTCGTAGCCATCATCGGCGTCATCGCCGCGGCTGCGGTGCCTTCCATCGTCTCCATGCAGGAGCGCCGGCGCACCCTCTCGGTGGCCCGAACCCTCACCGACCACCTGCGCGGCCTGCGCCACCTGGCGGTGAACACCAACCGGGCGTTCCTCGTGACCATCGAGCAGGGCGACGGGCAGACAGGAAACACCAAGGGCCGCGTCATCGTGACGCCCTCAGCCGGGACGCAATGCGTCGCCGGGCCAAACGGTGTCTCCAACTCGCTCAGCCTGAATCTGGCCGATCTGGGGGATGTGCTCGGCCGGCGGATTGGCCGGCGCAACATCCAGATCGTCTACCTGGCGCCGGAGCCGACGGTCAACCTGTGCTTCCGCCCGGACGGCTCCATCATCAGCACGACCACTACCTCACACGTGTTGCCGGGTGCCCAGAGTTCCGGTGACTGCACGGGCGAGGGCTACCCGTCCGACCCGACCAACCCCAAGCATTGGAAGGCGCGGTGCGGACGCGCGGGCACGGTGTGTCTGAAGGTCGCGTACCTCAACGATCAATGTCCCGCCCGCTGCGCCACGTTCAACAACGACTGCTCCTCTCACTTCGGCGTGGACCGAATCATCGGCCTGAATTTCAGTGGGGAGACGAGGGTGCTCCAATGAAAAACACGTCCCGCGCAGGCTTTACGATCCTCGAGGTCCTGATCGCCACGGTGATCCTGGCCATCGGGCTCTCCGCCATGATGGGGATGCAGATTGCGTTCGTGAATGGCTCCAACTCGGCCAAGGACACACAGATGGCGACCGCCATTGCGCAGTCCGTGGTGGAAGACCTCAAAGCCGAGTCCGCGACGTGGACGCGCACCCGCTCACCGATCCTGGACTCCACGCGCCACAAGCGGCTCAAGAAGATGGCCGACGCGCCCAATGTGTACTTCAACCTCTACGATGGACGGCCGGTGAACCCCAGCATCCTCCCGTTGCATGCCGAGAACCAGGACCTCGTGGACTCGGAGCCGGTGATGGAGAAGGCGAGGGTCGGGGCCAAGTACTGCATCGACGTGTCGGGTCGAAAGCTCGGCGAGACCGTCATCGTCGGGCAGGTGCGCGTATCGTGGGCGTCGAACGGGGAGTCACCCTGGAAAGAGAACAACGGGCGGTGCGCACCCAGCGGTGAGAACTCGGAATCGTTCCTCGTGGACAACGGTGTCCCGGTGCCGGGCCGGCGGTCGGTGATGGTCCCGTTCACGATCTACCAGCATATGTACCCCGGGGAGGACGGCGGATGATGTCGCTCCAGACAGGCGGCGATCGCCGCGGATTCACACTCGTCGAGCTCCTCGTGTCGATCGTGCTCGTGGCCATCGTCGCCATCGCCACGTTCTCGTTCATGGGGTCCATCTCCACCGTGTTCTCGGTGCAACAGCAGGTCACGGACGCCACGTCCAACCTGCGGTTCTCGATGGACATCGTTGGCAACGACGTGAAACGGGCAGGGTACCTCGGCACGGCCAACATGGCGCGCGAGGTTGGCAATGTGACGGACGACGACGGGATCTGCCCCAACCCCACGGGCCTGGGCATGCAGCGCATCTCGGCGGTGCGGATCGAGAACGACGACTCCGGCGCGTACGTGTACAGCGACAACGACAACTCGAACATCGAGCCGGACGCGCTGACCGTCGTCGGGGCGTTCTCGCACAACGAGGCGCTGCCCATCGCCACCGTCGTCAACACCACGCTCAAGCTCGACCCGATCCAGCTCCAGCGCATCCTGGGTGGAACCGACACCGCCACCACCCAGGTCCTGTTCAAGAATCTCTTCCGTGAGAACCGGCTCCTGCGGGTGTGGAAATCGGGCGCGCCGGCGCAGCTCGCCCACGTGGGCAGCGCGAAGTGGGACAACGGTGGACTGCCGGAGGTGGTGGCCCTGGGACTTGTGACCAGCGGCAACGCCCAGTGTGGAATCGAGGGCGTAGCTTCCCACGGCTACAAGGTCGCCGTGCTCGAGATCATCCGCTACCACGTGGCGCAGGACCCCAATGACGAGCGCAAGATGGACCTGATGCGGACCGAGCTCGACCCGACGGACGGAAACGTTCTCCAGATTGATGGGCAGTTCAACAACGAGGTCCCCGTGGCGGAGTACGTCGTGGACTTTCAGGTGTGGGCCGATGGGGACATCCGGTCGGACGTGAACCCCGATGTGCTTCCCGTGATGGCGCCGGACAAGATTGGCGACGACCAGGGCGGCCTGAAGTTCAGCTACCTGGAGGGCGGTCTGCCGAGCCAGGATCGCTGGCACCGGGTGCGTACGCTGCACATTGAGATGGCGGTCCGCACGCCGCACGAAGATTCCCGCTGGCTGCACCGCAAGCGGGAGCGCCGGGCGGGTGATAATGGCGGCATCATCTACGGGCCGATTCTCAGCGTAAACCTCGACGACCAGGAGATCGGTTCCGCGCGCGTCGTCTCCATGACCACCACGGTCGAAGTGTCCAACCTCACCTTCCGGAACCTCCAATGAAGATGCAACGCAGCTTGTTCTACAGAACCCGGCAGGAGCGGCAGCGCGGCAGCGCGCTGGTGATCGCGCTGATGGTGATTCTGGCCCTGACGGGGCTCGGCATCGTCGGCATGAAGCATGCCTCGCAGGAGATGACCGCCTCGGCGAACCGCCGGAACCGCTCGCAGGCGACCGAGGTCGGCGACGCCGCGCTGCGCATTGGTGTGCAACGCTTCGCGGACACCGGCGCGTCCACCCACGAGTACCTGCAGCGCTGGCACAATGTGCGCCGCGCCAAATTCGGCCGCGACACCGCGTTCCAGGCCTACACACTGTCGAGCTCGTCTGACTACGGCAGTGACAAGAAGGTGTTCGGTAGCCGCGAGCACCGGCACCAAAGCTTTGAGGCGCAGCAGGGCACCAACGCCACTTTCTCGGTGGTCATCAGCAACAAGCCAAAAACCT
>CALBXO010000608.1 GCA_937890335.1 uncultured Pseudomonadota bacterium
AGGCAGTGAGTCGAGCGACTCGCCGCTATGACGAATGAACCCAACTCGTAACTGCCAGCAGGGCGGCGGCAGAAATGGGCGCCACGGCCCAGAAAGCCAGTTCGGGCCATACGGTCGGGAGCGGCCGTTTCACGTGGCGCGCATGAACGATGGTCAGAACCGTGGCCATCACGAACGCCGGAACGACCAAGACCCCCAACACAGCCCATAGGGGACCGCCGTCGTGGGAGAACGCGGTCATACGACCCAAGCACACAGCTATGGCGAGCAGGCTGGCGACGGCGAACTCCAAGCGAGCGAAAACAGACACCGCTCGGACGCGACCGGGCGACAGTTTGGGACGTTCGTGCTCTGTCTCGGGCGGGTCGACCGTCGAGCCCATGGGACGGGCTACTCGAAGTACTTGTAGTTGGCCTCGATGTACTTCTTCTGGTCCTCGGGGACCTCGTCCTCGTCGTAGATGGCCTCGACGGGACACTCGGGCTCGCAGGCTCCACAGTCGATGCAAACATCGGGATCGATGAACATCTGCTTGCCGGCCAATTGGGGGGCGTTCTCGCCGTGCTCCTCCTTGATCTCCTCGATCTCCTCGACCGTCAGAGGGCCATGGATGCAATCGACGGGGCAGACGGGGATGCAGGCGGTATCACAGACGCCCACGCAGGGCTCAACGATGATGTAAGGCATTCAGTTCCCTCCCAGGAGGCTCAAGTGTCCTTGCGGTGGTACCACAGCTACCGTCGCCAGCCAACGACAGTTCGTGCCGTGGGGGCCAGGTGGACCGTAGGATCTTCGTGCCAGAGTCAGCGGATCCGAATTGCTGGTGCCCGGCGAAGTCCCAGTAGGAACACCCGCAGAGCGGACTTGTCGTCGGCAGTGAGGTCGGCGAACCCTTGGGACGCGAAGGCCGCTTCACCACCGTGCAGCGCGATTGCCTCGTCGAACAATACCGCGGAGCCATCGTGCAGATACGGTCTCGTGTTGGCCAATCCCCAGAGCCGACGGGTGAGGTACTGCTCCCGCGGTACCCCGCGTTCGACGGTGTGGCTGGCAAGGAGCTCGCCCATGTCATGGCGTTTGAAATCGGAGAACACCGGGACCAGGTATGCGCCGCCCTCTCGTCGCGCGGGATGAGGGCGGGCAGCGATGTCCCCGAGATCGACCTCAACGACGGTCTGAGATAGCGGCGCTAGCGTGCGAAACGTCGCGTTGTCCACGGCCATCAGCGGCTTGTGGCACGACATGCATCCGAGGCCTTCGAAGACGGCGGCGCCGCGCAGCCAGCGGTCGGTAAACTCAGGAGCAATCACTTGCTCTGCCGGTTCGGCGGGATCCAACGGTAACAGGTTGCCGTCGGTGGGGGGCAGGAGAATCGGGGTATCGAAAGTGGCCAGGAACAGCACGATCGCCGTCATCTGTCCTTCGGTGATCTCCCTATCGACGCCGTCGTTGTCTGGGTCTATCGGGTTGTCGCCATTGCCGAGGTCGATGTGTTCGAGTTGGTCAGCGATAGCGACCAACTCCTCGGCCTGCAGGTTGAAGTGGAGTTGCAAGCTCCCGCCGACGAACTCGCGAATCGTGGGGCTGACACCCTTCCAGCCAAACGGTTTCACGACGAGGTCGTCATCTACACCCTCGACTTCGCCGGTGTCGAGGGTAGCGCCGCCGTCGCCGTCCGGTGTCGCCATGAGAACTCCAAAATAGACATCCTTCGCAATGAGGTCGGTTGTCACCGGCTGATTCTCGTCGACGGCCCGCCGAAGCAGCGCGTCTGCCTGCGACTGCAGCTCCACGGTCATCTCCTGGCCGATGATCTGTACCCATCCCGAGCCCCACAGTGACAGAGGGTTGCGCTCATCGTGGGTCCGGAGGTTCTCGCCGTCTCCCCTGAAGTAGCTGTTGTCAGCGCGGTCGCCACCGCTGCCCAGTCCCCCCTTCCAGTGACAGTTGAAGCAGCCCACCGCATCCGGGCCACCGAACCCGCCGCGTTGGAATCGGCGCATATTGGGCGGCGGTCGGTCTCCTGCGGGCGATCCTGGCACGTCTGCCAGGCCGTTGCCGAGCCCATCCGCGAGGGTAAACGGTCGCAGGAAGAGTGCCCGTCCGACATCGACTGCCTGAAGAACATCCACGCACCCGTCGTCGATCCACTCCTGTTCGATCCTGTAGGTCTCGCGGATCCGCTCGGGATCCAGGGCCTCCCACATGCGCTCCTGCTCGCGCGCGCGACGGTAGTCTTTCCAGCGCTGCGCGAGTTCCAGAGTCACGTCGGAGTCCACAGGGCCGCCAAGTCCGGGCGGCCCGCTCCAGTCGGGACAGTCCACTGGCGACCCGATATCGGGGAGTGAGCCCGTGTCTGGAGATTGGCCAGCTGGTCCCTGTGGCCCTTCGGGTCCCCGCACACCGTCGGAGCCCTGGGGCCCTGGAGGCCCGGCATCGCCCAGAGGCCCTTGCGGCCCGCGGTCCCCTCGTGGGCCCGTGTCTCCCACTCGACCATCTGCGCCTGCCGGTCCCTGGCCGCCGATCTGACCGTCTGCTCCGTCGCATCCGGAGATGCACAGCGACAACGCGGCGCCCAGTATCGCTGTGCCTAACCGTACGGTCATTCGACGAGCATCGCTCCTTCACGCGTAAGTGACATCAAGAAAACCCGAATGGCACCCTGATCGGCGACGGGGAGATCAAGGTAGTTCTGTCGAGCCGCGGCGCCCTCTCCCCCGTGCCACACGATTGCGTCGTGGACCGTCGGCGCCCGTCCATCGTGAAGATAGGGTGCTGTATCGGCCAAGCCCCACAACGATCTGGTCTGCCAGACCGAACCCGGGATGGTGTCAGTGCCGTCAGGGAGCGCCTCACCTCGCGGTTCTGCGAGCGCGGCGCCCATGTCGTGGCGGCGGAGATCTGTGTACGCGAAGATCGGGACGCCGCCTGGAATGAACCCATCCTGGTCCGGCGTCGCATCCAGCGCGCGCGGGATCGGGTCGATGCCAGCCTCAGACAGGTCGATTGTGATGTGTAGGCTGTCACTTCCCAGCGCTGAAATCTCCGCATCATAGCCGTGAAACCGGAGACTCGAACGATGGCACTCATTGCACCCCACTGCCTCAAAGAGGCGGCGTCCGCGCGCCCATGCGAGCACCAATTCGGGGTCCTCAGGAGGCCGGATCGTTGGTGTCCCGAGCATACTGAGGTAGCTGGCCATGAGCACCGCCTGGCCAGCAGACGATTCGTTCTCTACGCCGTCGTTGTCGGGGTCGTAGCTCGGGCCGTCCCCAAGATGCGTCAGGGGCTGGTCTCCGTAGACTTCGATGCGGGAAGCCGACTGCATCCCATGGTGGAGTTGGAATGCTTCATCGGCCAGCTCGACAAGGGTCGCGTGGCGACCCTTGAACCCGAAGGGGCGGATCACCAGGTCGGGAGAAATGTAGGTCAGTTCGGAGGTGTCGAGGCTGCCGTCTGGCAGTCCCGTGACGTGGCCGAAGTAGACCCCCTGCACCTCGAGGCGACGCCTCTGGGGGGCGTCGAATTCGACAGCGTCGGCCACAGCGAGCCCAGCCGCGTCCTGTATCTGCGCCTCCAGACCTCGGGCTACCAATGAGAGATAGCCAAGTCCCATCACGTGCGGCGCGTCCCGGATGGTCGCGGAAGACAGCGTTTCCCCGTCGCCCCGAAAGAGCGCAGATTGTGAACCGGTGCCACTGCCGTCGGGGCCGCCGTTGAAATGGCAACTTCGGCAGGATGATGAGTCCAGGCCTCCGAGTTCGCCGACCTGCATCCGCGCAGGCCGGGCGGGATGGAGGCGTGGGCCTCCCGGCCCCGACCCAGCGCCCAAGGCTCGGTCTCGCTCGGCTTCGAAGGATTCGTCGGCCAGCAAGAAGAGCGCCTCAAACTCACCGCGGCCGACCAGCTCGGCCACAAGTGACGAAGGGACGATGGTCTCCGCCCGCTCCTGTTCGTCTGTGGCTACTGTCAGGAGTTCAAGGCGCGCGTTGACGTACAGGTCAATGGCGCCGCGGAGTTCGTCTGGGGTTTCGGACTCCAAGCCGGAGGATTGGTCGGCCAGGAGGGCAGCGGTCGGATGATCGCATCCGAGCGAGAAGGCCAGCGCGAGCACAATGGCGTACGAGCTGCCTTGAAGTGCGGGCCGTGGCTCACAACTCACCATGGGTCATCGGCAGCACATGACGAGCAGGGACGTGCCACAGGGACGGTTGAACTTGATGTTGTAGTAGTCCCCGGTCGTGTTCACACCGCCGCCAGGATTGGTGTTTCGCAGGATGGTTATCGTGCTTCCCGTCCCATTGTCGCCTGAACCATACAACATCCCGTGGCAGGTGTTGTTAGCGCTGTTGTTCGCGTTGTTGCCTCGCGAAGTGGGGTGCACCATCCAGGCCTCCACTTGGTTGAGGAGACCATTACCGATGTTTCCGGTTGCAATTCCACGCTGGACCTCGACGTCGTGGCAGGCGTGCGCCGTTGCGTCGTTCGTGAACGTGTCGCGGCAAATCTCGTCCATCGCGGCGAGGCCCGTTCGATTCTGGTACGTCTGCGCCCCTCGGAAGAAGGTGGTGCTATGACCCAACACAAAGCTGTTGTTGATTCCGCCCCCACCTCCCTGGTTCTCAAGCGCGGTCACGCGCCCCTGGAGGTCCGTGACCTGGCCCTCGAGGGTGGTGACGCGGCCGGCGAGGGTGGTGTCGGCGGCCTGGAGGGCGGAGATGTCGCCCGCGAGGTCTGCCACGTCGTTCTCGAGGTCATCGATGCGGCCGGAGAGGACATCGTCGGCGCCTTCGAGGTTGGCGATGAAGGTGTCGATCTGGGTGCGGCTGTAGTAGTTGTCGAAGAGGGCGACTACTTCGGCGAGGTCGTCCTGTGTGACGACGCCGCCGCCGTTGTTGTTGATGTTGTTGATGAGGTTTTGCAGGTTTGTGATCTGCGTCTGTGTCGCGAAGAAGGTGGAGTCGCGGCCGTCGAGCAGGTCGCTGTCGAGGTTAGAGCCCGTGCCGTCCACCGTCAGGATCTTTGCCAGCAGCGCCGTGGGGGTCAGGAACGCGTCAACCTGGGTCTTGGTGTAGTAGTCGTTGAACAGGGCGATGACAGCGTCCAGGTCGTCCTGCGTGGCCACGCCGCCGCCGTTGTTGTTGATGGCGTTGACCAGGTTCTGCAGGTTGGTCAGCGCGGATTGGGTGGCGAAGAAGCTGGAGTCGCGGCCGTCGAGGAAGTCGGCGTCCAGGGTGGAGCCGGCGCCGTCTACGGTGACGAGCTTGGCCAGCACTTGCGCCGGGGTGTCCGAGCCGCCCTCGCCGTTGAGGACGGTGGCGCTCGTGCCGTTGGTGCAGTTGATGGTGGCGAAGCCCTCACCCTGCGTGACGGAGCAGCTGGTGCCGTCGTCGCCCGGCGGGCCGGTGTTTCCGTTGGCGCCGTCGTCGACCTGGGCGGTGCTCTCGTCGGTGCACTCAATCCGCGCGAAGCCGTCGCCCTGCGTGACCGAGCAGCTGGTACCGTCGGCACCCGCGTTGCCCTGGTCGCCCTGGATACCCTGGATGCCCTGCTCGCCCTGAAGGCCCTGGATGCCCTGGATGCCCTGGTCGCCCTGGGGACCTCGCACACCCTGCGGGCCGCGCTCGCCGGTGTCGCCCGTCGGACCTTGCGGGCCGGTTTCGCCTTGGGGTCCGGTCTCGCCCTGTGAACCGACTTCACCCTGCGGTCCGATCTCACCGCGCAGTCCGCGGTCTCCCTGCGGTCCGGTCTCACCTTGGGGGCCGACTTCGCCCTGCGGGCCACGGTCGCCGGTGGGGCCCGGTGCGCCCGTTTCGCCCTGGGGACCTGTGGGGCCCTGGAGGCCGGTCGGGTTGCCGACCCACTCGCCGTTGGCGTTGATGACGGGCTCGCCGTCGATGGCCACGGAGATGGCGTTGACGGTCCCACCCTCGACGTTGACGGCGTTCTGGGACCAGAACGCGTAAGGCGCGGTGTTCAGGTCAATGCGCGGCGTCATCTCCTGGTCTTCGCCGACCTTGACCCCAAGCTCCATCTGGCCGTCGGCCATGGCGTCCACCGGCAGCTCGGCATCCAACCCGAGCACGACTGTGTAGTAGCCGTTCTCAAACGCGACGCTGACGCTCTCGGACCAGACGGTCTGCCCGTTCTGGTACATCGAGAACGTCATCTCATGCGTGCCGCCGAGAGGGACGAGGTTGGAGTCCAGCACGCGTCCCTGGTGGGACATGTATTGCGGCAGGTTCTGAGCGCTCGCAGGAAGCGCAACGAGAATCGCCAGCAGCGCGGTTACCAGTACCGCCAGCGTGCGACGGCTATTGCCCTCGAAGTGGTTCATCGTGGGGCCTCCCATCAGTCAGTTCCCGAGAGGATGTGAATCCCGCCCGGTTGCAAGGTGTAGTTGTCGCTGTCGAGCGTCGGGCCGCCGGCTTCCATTGAGCCAAGGACGAACGCGCCGGAGTAGGTGTCGGAGGTGCTGTACTGGCACCCGGAGCAGATGCTTCCAAAGAAGACAGGACCGAACGGGATGCAGACCCCGTTGTCGCAGATGTGCCCGCCGGGGCAGGCCGGGTCGGCCATGCCGTTCATGGTGCATTCACCATCCACGCATTGGCCGGACTCGTCGTCGCAGATCTGGCCCTCGGCGCAGCTGTCTGCGGTGCAGGGCTCGTCGCAGCGTCCCGTGTCCGGGTTGCACACGAGGCCGTCTTCGCAGGCGTCGGTCTCTTCCGTACAGGGGGGGACGCATTGGTCGCTGACGCAGATGAAGTTGGCGCCGCAGTCCAGGTCGTCGCCGCAGACTCGGCAGTAG
>CALBXO010000609.1 GCA_937890335.1 uncultured Pseudomonadota bacterium
ACAACGGAAACAACGGCGCCAACAACGGAAACAACGGCGCCAACAACGGAAACAATGGCGGGCCGCCGGTCTGCGATCCCCCGTGCGACGAGGGTTTTGCCTGCGTCGAACCCGGCGAGTGTGTTCGCGAGGAGTCCTGCGACCCCGGTGAGGTGCGCGGCTGCGTCACTTCGACCTCGCGACGCGTCTGCGACGAGGATGGCTCCGCGTTCTTCGAGGACCCGTGCACCGAGGACGCGCCCAATTGCCTGATGGGCGTCTGCACCGACGACATCTGCATCCCCGGCGAAAGCACCTGCCTCGACCGCGACACGCAGGCCGTCTGTGACGAGGCTGGCGAGTCCTACATCGACCCCGAGCCCTGCCCGGAGGGGGCGCTGTGTGTCAACCAGCGGTGCCTGTCCGGCTGCGAGCTGTCCGAAAAATTCCCGAGCTACATCGGCTGCCAGTACTGGAGCCTGGACCTGGACCAGTACAACGACCCCTTCGGCGATCCCTCGGTGGTCCCGCATGCGGTGGTGGTCAGCAACCCGAGCGACCGGGAGGCGCTCGTCACCGTCACCACCGACAACCAGGATGTCACGCTGGACCCGACCGAGTTCACGGTCGCCCCCGGCGCTGTAGGCGTCTACACGTTCCCGCGGCTCGACGTGGACGGCACCGGGATCAGCAACAAATCGTTCTTCCTGCGCTCCAGCTGGCCGGTGGTCATGTACCAGTTCAACCCGCTGGACAACGAGGGCGTCGCCAGCAACGACGCGTCCCTGCTGCTCCCTGCGGAGTCACTCGGTCGAGAGTACGTGGCGCTGTCATGGCCGACCACGCCTCTGCCCGAGCAGCTCGGGCTGCCGCCCCAATACGGCTACATCACGATCGTCGCCGTGCGCGCGGGCCGCACCAACATCGCGGTCGAGCTCAGCGCCGACGTCGTCGGTGGCACCAACGTCCCGTTCATGGAAGCGGGCACTCGCCAGGAGTTTACCCTGCGCCGCGGCCAGGTGCTGAACCTCGAGGCCGACGGCTCCAACCTCTTTGGAGGATTGCAGGACCTCAGCGGTACGACCATCGTCGCCGATCAACCGATCGCGGTGTTTGGCGGGCACGAGGAGGCCGTCGTGGGCGAGGGATGCTGCGCCGAGCATCTGGAGCAGCAGCTCTTCCCGTTTGAGTCTTGGGGTCAGCGCTATCTGGCCGTTCAGTCCGAGAGCCGCGGCGGCTCCTCGGATGTCTGGCGCGTCGTCGCCGCACGAGACAACACCGTGGTGGAGACCGTCCCGCCGCAGCCTGGCGCTGCCAGTTTCACTCTGAACCGCGGTGAGTGGCGCGAAATCCGGACCGGTCAGAGCTTTGAGATTGTGGCGTCACTGCCCGTGATGGTCGGCCAGTACCTGGTGTCCCAGGAGGACACGGGCGACTTCATCGGCGACCCGGCGTTCATCCTCGCCGTGCCCATCGAGCGCATGCGCAACAGCTACACCGTCCTGACGCCGGCCGACTACAACGAGGACTGGCTGACGGTCATCCGCCCCGTGGGCGTGCGCATCACAATGGACGGTCAGCCGCTCACGCAGAACTTCCAATCCTTCGGCAGCGGCGAGTGGGAGTACGCGTGGATCTCCGTCCAGGACGGCGCGCACACGCTGGAGTCCAACGACAACTTCGCGCTGGTGGCCTACGGCTTCTCCGGCGCCGTGTCCTACGGATACCCAGGCGGCCTGAACCTTCGGGTCGCCGAATAGCGCTGGCAGCGTCGTCCCACCTGCGCTACCTTCCGCCGCAGCAAGCCACCCCGGAAGGCGCATGATCGAGCCCCGACTACAGCCCCCGGCGACCAAAGACCACGTCAGCGTCGCCCACCTCCCTGCGTTCTGGTACATCGCGTGCGAGTCGTCGGCGCTCACCGACAAGCCGCGCGCCATCACCATCCTCGGCACCCCGCTGGTGCTGTTTCGGACCAAGGGTGGCAAGCCCGGCGCGCTGCTGGATCGATGCCCCCACCGAAACGTGCCACTGAGCATCGGCGCCGTGGTGGGCGAGCGCATCCAATGCGGCTACCACGGCTGGGAGTTCGACACGCAGGGCACCTGCCAGCTCGTCCCCGGCTTGTGCACGGAGCCCGAGGCCAAGGGGCGCCGCGCGGAACGTTACCCCATCGCGGAACAGGATGGCTTTGTCTGGGTGTTCATGACGCCGAACGTGGACCCCGACACGGAGCCATTCCGATTTCCGAACGTTGGCGACAAAGGCTACACCACCGCGTACCGCTCCGTGGAGGCGCAGGCGTCGGTCCACGCGACCATCGAGAACGCCCTGGACGTTCCCCACACCGCGTACCTGCACAAGGGGCTGTTCCGGGGGACGGGCGAGCCCAACGAGATCGACGTTGTCGTAAGCCGCTGGCACGACAGGGTGGAGGCGGAGTACATCGGCGAGCCGAGGCCCGAGGGTGTGGTGGGCAAGCTGCTGTCGCCGTCGGGCGGCATGGTCACGCACTTCGACCGCTTCTTCATGCCCTCCATCGCGCAGGTCGAGTACCGCATCGGGGACGAGAACCACATCCTGGTGACCTCGGTCTGCACGCCGGTCACCGACTTCCACACCGTGCTGCACGCGGTCATCAGCTTCCGCACGCGGATCCCTGGCGCGCTGGTCAAACCCGTGTTGCAGCCCCTCGCGATGAAGATCTTCGGGCAGGACGCCGTGGTTCTCAAGCTCCAGACCGAGGCGATCCATCGGTTTGGAGGCGAGCAGTACGTGTCCACCGAGCTCGACATCCTCGGCCCTCAGATCTGGCGCCTGATGCGCCAGGCCGAACGCGGCGAGGTCGTGCCTGTCGACGAGCCGGTGGTGAAGACCCTCAAGATGCGAGTCTGACCGCATGGGGTTGACGCGCCGACAGCTCGTCGCTGGCTTGCTCGCCCTGCCTCTGGTCGGCGTTGGCGCCCGCGCGGAGGCGCGCAGCGTCAAGGTCAAGGACATCGACGTCGGCAAGCGCGGCGTGACCCTCACCCTGGCCCTGGGCTCCGCGCCATTCCCATTTCCCGGCAAGCGGTGGAAGGACGACACCGTGCTGGTCTTCGTCCCGCACCACCACCGCGTCCTGCGCAAGGACAAGCGCGTGGACCTCGTCGTGCACTTCCACGGCCACAACTCCACCGCCCGCGGGGCGATGGAGAGTCACGAGCTGCGGGAGCAGCTCGCCGACAGCAAGCAGAACGCGATCCTCGCCATCCCGCAGCTGCCGGTGGACGCCGGCACCGGGCATCCCGGCAAGCTGACCGAGAAGGGTGGGCTGCTCCGGATGCTGACCGACATCCGCAAAGCGCTGCAGACCAAGAAGGTGCGACGAGCGCTGGGGAAGGCCAGCCTCCACCGCCGGTCCCGCATCGGAACGCTCATCATCTCCGCCCACTCCGGCGGGTATTGGGCGGCGGCGGAATGCCTGGACCACGGCGGCTTCGAGGTCAGCGAGGTCTACCTCTTTGACTCCCTCTACGGCAACCTGGACGAGTTCTACTCGTGGCTGATGGGATCCGACGACCGCAAGCTGATCGCCTACTACTCGGGCGGCAAGGTCGCCAAGTATTGCCGGCACTTCATGCGAAAGCTGGACGATGCCAAATTCGAGTACCTGCACGAGAAGAAGGAGGGCGAGCACAGCCGGGCCGACATTACGTTGGCGCGCGCCGTGTTCATCGCCACGTCCGCCTCCCACCGCGGGGTTACTCACAAGTACAACGAGCTGCGCGACTGCCTCTACGCCTCCTCGCTCCAGCGCCGCCTCAAGTCCGGATGGTTCGACAAGAAGCGCGGACCGCGCCCCCTTGTGCCGCGCAAGTAACTGGTGGCGCGGGACGACTCCCGCCGGTCGCCGGCATCCGATCTGTCACGCACGCCAGTGGGCTCGGCGCACCGCCTCTCGCCTTGCGCCCATCGATTGTCGCGGGCCCGCTTGAATTTGCTCGGCGCGAGTGCTCCTATGCTGCCATTGATTTGTGCCGTGAGGTCCCAATGCTCCGAATTTCCACACTCGCTCTCTGTCTCATCCTCGCCGCCGGCTGCGGCGACGACGGGGACAATGGCGCCGCCAACAACGGCAACAATGGCGCCAACAACGGCGCCAACAACGGCGCCAACAACGGCAACAACGGAGCCAACAACGGAGCCAACAACGGCGCCAACAACGGCGCCAACAACGGCAACAATGGCAACAACAATGGCACCAACAACGGCGCCAACAACGGCGAGCTGAGACGTGCGACGGTGGCGCACAGCTTCGGCAAGTACGAGCTCGAGCCGTTTGAGGAGGTCCAACCGTGTGTCGCCTGGACGCTCAACAACGACGAGGCGCTCTACGTGGAGACCGTCTCCCTCGCCACAGAGGGCGGGTTCCACCACAGCAATTGGTTTGTGGTTCCGGAGACCCTTTACGAAGGACCGGACGGGTTCTTCGACTGTGACGAGCGCGGCTTTGCGGAGGTCTCATCGGCCGTCGCCGGGACTGTCCTGTTTGCCCAGTCCACGCAGGCGCTCAGCGAGAAGCAGTACCTCGGCGACGGCATCGTCATCAAGATCCCGCCGCGCCACAAGGTCGTCTCGTCCACGCATATGATCAACTTCGCCCCGCGCGATACGGCGACCGAGCTGCGCATGGGCCTTGAGATCATCCACCCCGCGGACGTGAAGACCGTCGTCACGCCGTTCCGCCTGACGTACACCGAGCTCGACATCCCGCCGCGCAGCGAGGCCCGCTTCACCGGCGAATGCGACTTCAAATCCTACCAGGAGGAGGCGCTGCCGGACGTGCCGTGGGACTTCAAGCTCTACTGGGTGCTGCCCCACTACCACAACCTCGGGAACTTCTTTGAGCTCGAGGTTTTTGGCGGCGACATGGACGGCACGAAGCTCTACGAGCTGGACGGGTTCAATGCCGACGCCAACGGCCGCGGGTACAACCCGCCGATTGAGGTGGCGCAGGGCAGCGGCTTCCGGTTCACATGCGGATTCCGCAACCCCCGCAACGAGTCCGTGGGCTGGGGCATCGGCGACCAGGAGATGTGTGTGATGCTCGGGTTTGCCGACAGCCCGCTGCTGTACGACGCGACGGTTCAGGCCGACAGCGTCGTTGTGGGCAACGATGGGAACATCCAGCGCTCCGAAGGCCCCTGCGAGCTCATCGGCATTCCAAAGAACGAGGCGCAGACCCCACCGACGCAAGACGAGATGGCCGGTCCGTTGTACGTCCCAACCAGCGACCTGCCGGCCGACCAGGTCACGCCAAACATCGAGTGTGTGGACGCCGACGACTCCGCCGAGCCCGAGACCGACGCGACCCTCACCGCCGTCGCCGAGAACGTCCTCCTCCCCGGCTGCAGCTACTCCTCCTGCCACGGCGACGGCGCCGCTGGCGGGCTGAAGTTTGACGGGGAGGACTTGCACGCCACCCTCATGGGCCACGAGGTCACCGGGCTGACCGACCTGCCTTTGATCGATCCCGGCAACCCCGAGGGCAGCTGGCTCTACCAGAAGCTCGCGTTCTGCGAGCCCGAAGGGACAGGTGGCGTCGTCGTCGCCCACATGCCCATCAACTCCCCGGTTCTCATCGAGGATGAGCTCGTAGCCCTGGTGCGCGAATGGATCGCGGCCGGCGCCCCCAATGACTGACCAGGTCATCGCGGGCAGCTGTCTGTGCAAGTCCGTGCGGGTGCGCATCACGCCGCCAACGCTCTTCGTGAGCCATTGCCACTGCGCCACCTGCCGCGCGGCCCACGGCGCCGCCTTCGTGACATGGACCGCCGTACCCAACGCGCGGTTTGTGCTCGACGACCCCGACCACGCGCTGTCCCGCTACCGTTCCTCCCCCGACGTGGAGCGGGGTTTCTGCAGCCGCTGCGGGACCCAGATGCTCTACCAGGGGGGTGGCGCGGACCGCACCTATGTCCCTGTGGCCGTGCTCGATTCCATCGATCAACCGCCGGACTCCCACGTCAGCTTCGAGGAGCGCGCCCCGTGGTTGGCGGGCTGCGCTGCCTTGCCGTGCTGCCGCGCCAAGACCTCCGAACCCGTGACCGGCGACCTGTGACGCGCTCAGAGGATCTCCGGACCCGTGACCCGCGACCGCCGAACCCGTGACCCGCGGGACACCGACTCTGGGTCGGGGGTATGAGCGCTCACGTCGGTGTGAAGATGCTGGGACGTCCGAAAATGGCCAGCACCGCGGCTGGGCGTGCGTTACAACAGCGTCATGAAACCCGACGACGCCACATGCTATGACGCCCTGGCCGGCCGCGACCCCCAGTTTGACGGGGTGTTCTTCGTCGGCATCGCGACCACAGGCATCTACTGCCGCCCGGTCTGCACCGCCCGCACACCTCGACGCGACAATTGCACGTTCTACCGTTCGGCGGCCGAGGCGGAGGGCCATGGCTTCCGCGCGTGCTTTGTCTGCCGGCCCGAGCTCGCCCCCGGCGACGCGCCCGTCGATGCCACCGCGCAGCTGGCCGCCCGCGCGGTCTCCCGCATCCGGGAGGGCTTCCTGAACGACCACTCCGTGAGCGATCTCGCGGCCGAACTGGGGGTCACCTCCCGCCACCTCCGGCGCGCGACGATGGCACAGGTGGGCGCGACCCCCGTGCAGCTCGCCCAGTCCGCGCGCCTTGGACTGGCAAAACGTCTACTCCAAGACAGCAAGATCTCGGTCACGCAGGTGGCCCTCGCCGCCGGGTTCGGGAGCGTGCGGCGCTTCAACGCCGCCTTCTCCGAGCGATTCCGCCGCGCTCCCAGCACCTTCCGCAAGGACGCAGACGCGCCAGAGGGACCCGCGCTCACTCTGCGCCTGGACTACCGGCCACCCCTGGATTGGGGCACCCAGATCGCGTGGTATCTGCGCCGGGCCACAACGGGTGTGGAGCGCGTCGACGCCGACACGGGAACGCTGCACCGCCTTGTGCAGATCGGACCGTGCAGAGGTCGAATCCAGGTCGCGCACCACAAGTCGCGCAACGCCTTGGTAGCCACCATCGACCACGCGCTCATGCCCCAGCTGATGGCCCTGACCGCGCGGCTGCGCCAGACATTTGACCTGGACGCCCGCCCCGAGATGCTGGCCGCGCACTTCGCGCACGACGACGCGCTCGCCGCAGCATGGAGGGCAGCCCCTGGGTTGCGCATTCCCGGCGCCTTCAGCCCGTTTGAAGCCGCTGTGCGCGCGGTGCTCGGTCAACAGGTCAGCGTGGAGGCCGCCACGACGCTGGCGGGACGCGTGACGCAGCGGTTCGGCGACGCCGCCACGGGCCACGAGCAGTCGGGGCTGACCCATTTCTTCCCCCACCCCGCCGCACTGGCAAAGGCCGACCTCCAGGAGGTCATCGGTCTCGGACTGACCGGGCGGCGCGCGGCGACGTTGGTCGCCGTGGGGGCCTTGTTTGCCGAGGACCCGCCCGTGGCCCAGCTGCTGGACCGGATGCGCGCCCTTCACGGCGTCGGACCCTGGACCTGCCATTATGTGGCGCTGCGCGGCCTTCACCGCGTGGACGTCTTTCCCGCTGGCGACCTTGGCATCCGCAAAGCGCTGGGCCGCATCAGCGAGCGGCAGGCCCGCGACCGGGCCGAGGCGTGGGCGCCCTACCGCTCCTACGCGGCCCTGGCGCTGTGGAACGCACCGGCGCCCGCATCATGACCCCATCGTACCCACGGAGACACCGATGACACGCGTGAACAAAACCATCTCCAGCCCGTTGGGCCCGCTCACGTTGGTAGCGGACGACGACGCGCTGGCCGGCATCTATTTCGACCAGCACCGACACCCTCCCGCGGAGATCGGCGCCACCGTTTCCGAGCACGCCATCCTCGACCGCGCCGCCGAACAGCTATGCGAGTTCTTCGAGGGTACGCGCCGCAAATTCGACCTTCCTCTGGCGCCGGCAGGCACGGAGTTCCAGCAATTGGTCTGGGCGGAGCTGCGCAAGATCCCGTTCGGAAGCACCGCCAGCTACGGCGAGCTCGCCTCGCGCCTCGACAAACCGGGGGCGAGCCGCGCAGTGGGGGCCGCCAACGGCAAAAACCCCCTGTCCATCGTGGTCCCGTGCCACCGCGTGATCGGAGCAAACGGATCGCTCACCGGCTATGCAGGGGGCGAAGAGACCAAGAAATGGCTGCTGCAACACGAGGCGGCGATCGCGCCAGGTCCGCTGTTCGCGTGAAATTGCGCCACTACTCCACGTAGCCGAGGGAGCGCAGGTCGTCGAGGAGCTCTTCAGGCACGTCGGCAATGTCCTCCTCGGGCGGCAGGTGCTCCGACTCGAGGAACCGATCCAGCTTCGCGCCGAGCCGCTCGGCGATGTCCAGATGCTGCCCGATGAGGTTGGTCTCCTCCTGCGGGTCCAGCTCCACGTCGTACAGGAACTCCCTGCGTCGCGTGTGGCGAGCGGTCGTCAACTCCTCCCAGGACTCTGGCCAGATCGTCTCCAGAGCGGGCAGGTACGTGGGTTCAAATCGCAGCAGTTTCCACGACCCGGAGCGAACCATATAGCGCCGCATCCCGTAGGCTTCGAGCTCCGCGTACACAACCCGGTCCCAGCCCTCGGTGATGGGGCCGGTGAGCGTCTCCGCCACACTCCGCCCAGAGGGAACCCAACCCTCCGCACCGACAGCCGCGAGGTCGACAAGAGTTGGCGCGACGTCCACGCCCTGAAAGAGCCGATCCTCCACGAGGCCCTCGCCACCGCGCAGAGCGGGCGATTTGAGCATCATGGGCACGTGCAGGTTCGGCTCCCAGAGATGATACGGGTGGCGGAAGCACAGGTTCTCGCCAAAGGCCTCGCCGTGGTCGGCCACGACCAGAATCGTGGCGTCCTCCCACAGCCCCTGCTCGCGCAGGTGGTCAAACAGCCGGCCAATCGCGGCGTCCATCTGGTGAATCTCGCCGTCATACAAAGACAGCATCCGGTCCCGCTCGCGCTTGTGCGGGAGGCGCTTGTACTCCGCCCGTGGCACGGGCGGGACACGACCGCGGTGGCCATCGCGCCAAAGATCGTGATCCCGCGACGGACTGTAGGGATCGTGCGGATCCACCAGGAACAACCACAGAAACCAACGCTCGTCGTCGCGCGCTTCAATCCAGTCGATCGCCGCGTCGACCAACTGTCCCGCGCGCGGGTCGTGCGGCACCTCGTCGAAGGGATCGATGAAGGTCTCGAAGCCCTGGTCGAACTGGTGCGCCGCCCGCACGGTCTGGTTCCCCACGACGGCACCCGTGGCGTAGCCCGACTTCTGAAACAACTCCGCCAAAGTCACTTCGCTCTGCGGCAGCGCCGCCCGCGCGACCTCGACACCGTGCTGTCTCCGGTACCTCGACGTCATCATCGAGGCGACGCTCGGGCGCGTCCAGGCGCCGTTCACGTAGAAGCGCGAGAAGCGAACGCTCTCGGTG
>CALBXO010000610.1 GCA_937890335.1 uncultured Pseudomonadota bacterium
AGATCTCGTATCCGCCCTCTACGACGACCGCCTGGAAGCAGTCCGAGTTGCCGTCGCCGGCGCGCATGGCCGCACCGCCAAAGTGCGTGAAGAAGGTGGCCGTGGCGCCGCTGACGTACGAGGTGTCCGTCCGGTCCAGACCGGGCTGCCAGTCCACGCACGCGTCAAACTCATTGAGCCGTCCGAAGCACGCGAACGCGCTGCCCAGGCAGGACTCGGCCAGCGGGTTGGGCAGCAGCGGGCACTCGTCGCCCGGCGTGCAGCGCGTTCCCTCCACGGTGTCGCAGCACAGCTGGTCCTGGCCGCAGAAACCGGGGTCGCCGAGCAGACACTCGTCGATGATGCCCCGGCACTCGCGCTCGGTGCCGCAGACATTGGCCGACTCGACGCCACAGCAGACTTCGTTGTCGTTGCACACGGCTGGGTCACAGACCGTGACGGACTCCAGCGCGCAGCAGAAGCTCTCGTCCCCACACGGGCTGACCTCCTGGTCCTCGCCCTCGCCCTCCGGATCGCACTGCACGCGGGGCAGGCGTTGCAGGCAGGTCTGCGGCGGACCGCAGGCATTGCCCAGGGCGTTGTCGCAGCAGACCTCGCCATCGCCGCACTCGCCGTCCGCCTGGCACTCGTCCACGATGACCGGCCGCTCGCAGTCCTGCTCGGCAGGGGCGCTCGGAATCCAACGCTCGAGAGTCTGCCTCGGGATGCTCTCGAGCGTGTCGTCCGGGCAGCGGATGGTCACGTCGTCGCCGTTGTAGACCAGCTCGTACTCGACGCCGAGCTCAGGATCGTCGATCCGCAGACCGCCGCCCTCGACGGTGGTCGCCTCGTAGCAGATCGTGTCGTTGGCCCGCGCGTGCACCACCGGGCTGAACGAGCGGGTGAAGAACACCGCCGAGGCGTTGTCGTCACCGACATACGTCGCGTCGATGCGGGACCCGATCTCGGCGTAGTCCACGCAGCTGTCGAGCTCGCGGTCGCGGCCAAAGCAGATCAGCGTGTCCGCCAGGCAGCTCAACTCCACCTCGTCCGGCGGAATCGGGCACTCGTCGCCGTCGATGCAAGTGTTGCCCTCGCGGGTGTCGCAGCAAAGTGTGCCCTGCGGGCAGGACGCGTCGTCGTTCAGGTCACAGACATCAATGATGCCGTCGCAGCGGCGCTCCGTGGCGCAAGCGCGCACGTCGGCCTCGTCGCAGCAGGGGCCGCGGTCACCACAGATCACCGGGTCGCAGACGCGCGCAGGCGCCAGGTTGGAACAGCAGATTTCGCCGTCGCCGCAGTGCTCGTCCCGCTGACACAGCTCCGCGGGGAAGCCGATTTCACACGCGGCGCGCGGCGCGCAGCTGATGCTGTCCCCAAAGTCACAGCACGCAAACGTCGGGTCTTCGTCCACGCAGTCCGCGTTGACCTCGCAACCGATGGTCGGCTCAAACGCCTCGCAGAGGTTCGCGGCGGGCCGCGTCGGCAGGTACCGGCGCACGGCCACGGCGGGCAAGGTCTCCTGCGCGTCGCCGGGACAGGTCACCGTGGCCTCGTCGCCGTCAAAGGCGATCAAGAAGTCGTTGCCGTCACCGAGGAGCGACGCGATCTGGTAGCCGCCCTCCACCTCGATGGCGTCAAAGCAGTCCACCACCACGTCCCGCGCGATGAAGGCCGGCCGATCCAGGGATGCGTAGAAAGTGGCCCGGGTCCCGTCGGAGTACACGGTGTCCGTGCGGTCCAGTGCGCCATAGTCCAGACAGCTGTCCAGCTCGTGGTCGCGGTCAAAACACAGGAAGACATCGCGCAGGCACGAGTTCTCAATCGGGTCCGGAGGCTCGGGGCACTCCTCGCCGGTGGTGCAGCGCAGACCAAGCTCGGTGTCGCAGCAGAGCTCGCCGTTGGCGCACGTCTGCGGGTCCTGCTCGGAGCACTCGTCGTAGAAACCGCCGCAGCGCAGCTCAGTGGCGCAGACATTGGCCTCCTCCAGGTCGCAGCAGAGCTGACCGTCGGGGCAGAATTCAGGGTTGCAGATACGCTGGTCCGAGATGACGCAGCACACGTCGTTCTCGCCACATTGTCCCTCACCGTCGAGCTCGCAGGTGTCCCGCGGTGTCGCGACCGCGCAGTCCGACCCCGTCAGGCAGAGGCGAGCATCGCCAGCGTCGCAGCAGACGAGACCCGGCTCGGGGCAGTCCGAGTTGACGTTGCATTGGTGGTTGAACGCGTGAGGCTGGCACTCGCCCGGCGCGGGGCGCAGGGGCAGCAGCGCGAGCACGTCGTCAAACGGCACCTCCTGCGGCACTTCGATGCCGGGGCAGGTGATGAACGCGGTCTCCTCATCGACGGTGATGGTGTGCACTTCGCCTGTGCGCTCGTCCTCGACGATGTAACCACCGCCCTCGGTGCGCAGCGTGTAGCAGTCGGTCTGGCCAACGCCGGTACGCACCGACGGCTCGCCGAAGTTCGTGTAGAAGATCGCGTACCCGTCCAGGTTGTACGCCACCTCGGTCCTGTCGAGCGGAGTGAAGTCCTCGCACGAGATCTGCGCCTCGTTGCCAAAGCAACGGAACGTCTCCCCTGCGCAGGAGTCCAACAGGCCGTTGGGCAGCGCCGGGCAGACATCGCCCTCGTAGCAGCGGTTGCCCTCGAGCGACGGGCAGCAGCTCTGTGCGTCCGAGCAGTCCTGGGCGTCCAGGTCGCAGTGGTCGAAGACGCCGCGGCACTCCTGGTCGGTCGCGCACACGTCGACTTGCTGCAGGTTGCAGCACACCTGGTCGCCACACAGCGCGGGGTCACACACACGGACCTCGGCCAGCTCGCAGCAGGATTCCCCTGGACCGCAGATTCCCACGTCGTCACAGGCGCGGCGCACCCGGTGCTCGTAGCAGATGTCGCGGGTGAGGCATTGGTTCTGGTCGCCGGCGTCGCAGCAGACCAGGTCCGGGTTGTTGCAGTCGGCGTCCACGGCACAATCGTCCATGCGGTCCGCCGGCGTGCACTCGTCTGGCACGGCCACGAGGTACGCCGCCACGTCCAGAGTCCGGACGGACTGCACTTCGTCGTCGGGACATTGAATCCGGGTCACATCTCCGTCGACCACGATGGTGAACTGGTCGCCGGTGACGAGGTTTTCAATCCCGTAGCTGCCACCACCGTCGGCGGTCTCCGCCAGGAAGCAGCCCGTCTGGTCGTTGCGTGTGCGCAGCACCTGTCGGCCCGAGTCCACATGGTGCAGCGACTGCTTGTCGTCGGCGTAGCTGACGCGCTGGACACCAATGTCGCCAAAGTCCTCGCAGGTCTCCACCGCGTTGTCGGTGCCAAAACACTCCAGGGTGCCGTAGAGGCAGCTGGCCAGCCAGCGATCCTCGGCCGAGATGCACTCCTGCGCCGGCGGCCGCGCCGGCAGATAGGCCTCCACGATGGGCCGTCGCACGTTGACGATGGTCTCATCCGGACACGTGATCTGGGCGTCGTCGCCCAGGTATTGGAGGCCGTACTCCTCAATCCCGCCGGGCAGACGGACCAGGTAGGAGCCGTCGCCCTGGTCGATGTAGCTGGCCTCAAAACACTCGTTGTTCAGGTTGCCGGCCAGGAGCTGAGGGCGCCCCTCGTCGTCGGTCGTGTAGGTGGCGCGGGCGTCGCCCACGAACTCCACTTCCGTGCGGTCCAGCTCTCCAAAGTCCACGCATTGCTCAAACTCATTGTCGGCGCCGAAGCACTCAAAGAGGTCAAACAGGCAGCTGGTGGGCCAGAGGTCTTCCACGTCTGGGCAGGCGTCGCCCTCGAGGCAGCGCGTGCCCTGGTTTGAGTCGCAGCATCGCTCGCCGTCGAGGCACTCGACGGGGTCCTGCGGGTTGCAGCGGTCCACAATCTCAGAGCATTCCGACCGCGTCCCACAGACCTGGTCCGCGTTTACGTTGCAGCACACGTTGCCGTCGCAGGCGAACGGGTTGCAGATGCGGGTCGGCGACAGCTCGCAGCACACTTCGCCGTCGGCGCAATGGCCGCCCTGCGCGCAGGTGTCGCGCACCTGGTTGGTCGCGCACTCGTCGGCCAACGCGCACGCGTTGAAGTCGCCAAAGTTGCAGCACATGGAGCCGTCGCCAAAGTCGGCGCAGTCGCCATCCACCTCACACGAGTCGTCGCGCTCGGCCAGGTCGCACGCGTCGGGCGGCAGGTCTGGCAGGTACGAGTCGAAGGCGCTGGTCGGGACCGTCTGCACCGAGTCGTCCGGGCAGGTAATATGGGCTTCCAGGCCGTCGAGCTCGACGGGGAAGACCTGACCGGTGTCGGCGTTGGTGATCGAGTAGCCGGTCTGGACAAACCGCGCCTCCCAGCACAGACCCACGCGGTCTGCGGCGAGGAAAGCGCCGGCGCCGTCCGCGTCGTAGTACCAACCGCGGTCGCCGCTGAGCCACGTCGCCGAGAACACGCCCGCGCCGGTGTGCTCCAGGCAGCTGTCCAGCTCCTGGTCGCGACCAAAGCACTGCATGGTGTCGCCGAGGCAGGTATCGCGCAGCAGGTCCGGCGGTGCCGGACACGCGTCGCCTACCAGGCAGTCGGTTCCAATCTCTGTGGAGCAGCAGACAGAACCCTGCGGGCACGCGTCGTTGCCCAGGTCACACACGTCAAAGATTCCGCGACACTCGGGCTCGGTGGCGCAGACAGTGGTCTGCAGCACCGAACAGCACGCCTCGCCGTTGCACTGCTCCGGGTCACAGATGATCATCGGCCCGAGCGGGCAACACTGCGTCCCGTCCGGGCAGACATCGTCGTTGTCGCAGGTTGGGCGCGGGCGGGCGGTCTCGCAGGCGCGGGGGGTCTGACACGCGTTCTGGTTGCCGAGGTTGCAGCAGGTAAACTCGCCATCGCACTCGTCGGGTCCAACGCAGAGGTCCTCGCGGTCGTAGACATCGCAGAAACCGGGGTTGGGCTCGTCCAGAACGTACGGGCGCACGTCGCTGCCACGCACCAATTCGATGCTGTCGTCCGGGCAGCGGATCTGCGCCAGCTCGCCGTCAAACTCCACCTCGTAGTTGGCGTCTGTCGCCAGGTCGAGAACGTCAAAACCCTCGTTGTCGAGGAATGCCCGGAAGCATGGCTGTTGTCCGTCTGTCGTCCGGACAGCCTCACGGCCGTGTGAGGTGTAGAAGATTCCCTCGGTGCCGGTGTCGTACACGGCGCTGAGGTAGTCCGTCTGGTTGTCGTAGACGCAGGACAGCAGGTTCTCCGGCACGCCCGAGCACTCAAACGTGCTGTAAAGGCAGGACTGCTGCCACGCCTCGATCGGGTCCACACATTGCTCTTCCACAGGCGGCTGCGGGAGGTAGGCCTCCACCACGTCGCGCGGGTGGTTCTCCACCGTGTTGTCCGGGCATAGGATGCGCGCATTGCGACCCTCGTACCGGACCTCAAAGCGCCGCGACTCGGGGTCAAAGACGTTGACGCCGCCGCCGAACTCCACCACGTCGAACGAGGTGAAACACGCCGTCTCGCCCACGCGTACCTCGCGGCGCGTGTCGTTGAAGGGCTCGGTCACGAAGTTGTGAATCACGCCGTTGCCGTACCGGGACACGAGCGAGGTGACACCGTCCTCGACGATGTTCAGGCACGAGTCGAACTCGGGGTCGGCGCCGGCGCACTCAAACACGTCAAACAGGCACGACGCCGCCCAGTTGTCGTCAATGTCCGGGCAGGTGTCGATGCCGTCGAAGCAGCGACCGCCGAGGTTCGTGTCACAGCACAGTGATCCCTGACCGCAATCGGCTTCGTCGTTGACGTTGCACGCGTCAAAGAACTCGGTGCACTCGTTCTCGGTGCCACAGACGTTCTGGTTGCGGACGGTACAGCACGCCTCGACATCGCCGCAGATGATCGGGTCGCAGACGCGCACATTCGCCAGGCCACAGCAGCTCTCGCCCCCGTCACCGTCGCAATCCGTGTCCTCGTCGCACGTGTCGTGCGGCCCGGTGCGCAGGCAGTCGCCCTGCGGCACGCACAGGTTCGCGTCGCCGGCAAAGCAACAGGTGAAGCCGTCCCCAAAACCATCGCAGTCCTCGTCCCCGTCGCACTCGTTCTCCAGCACGGCGAGCTCGCACTCGAGGGCGTCGGGCGGTGCCGGGAAATAGGCCTGGACCGCGGAGCGAGCAAACTGCTCCGTCGTATCATCCGGACAAGTGACCACGGCTCTGGGTCCGTCAAACGCAACGCCAAAAGACACTGGGTTGTTCAGGTCATCGACCGCGTAGTTGCCGTTCTCGTCCTGGATCGCGTCAAAGCAGCGCAGGAAGTCGTAGCCGGTTCGGCGCGCGGGCTGTCCCAGGTGCTGGAAGTAGGTGGCGGTCGCCCCGCTGAGGTAGGTCGCGTCGATCCGTCCGGTACCACCAAGATCCACACAGGAGTCCAGGCGATTGTTCGGACCAAAACACTCCAGTGTGTCCTGAATGCAGGAGCCGTCCAGCACACTGGGCAACCCTGGGCACGCGTCGCCCTCGATGCAGCGGGTGCCCTCCAGGGTGCCGCAGCACAGGTTACCGACCTCGCAGGTGTCCTGCTCGTCCACGTTGCCGCACTCGTTGAAGACGCTGAGGCACTGCGCCTCGTCACCACACACGGACACGTCGTCCACGTTGCAGCAGACTCGGTCTCCACAGAGTTCCGCGTCGCACACGCGCACTTGCGCGCGCTCGCAGCAGAAGTTCCCGAGCCCGCAGTCCTCCTCCACGTCGCACAGATCCAGCGGCGTATTGACGAAGCAGTCCGGCCCCTCCAGGCACAGGTTCACCGGGCCCGTATTGCAGCACAGCTCACGGCCCTGGCACTCGCCGTCCACCTGGCACTCGTCGGTGCGCGGCGCGGGATCACAGGCCTGACCGTCGGGGCGCTGCGGGATGTACGCGTCCACGAGATCGCGCCGCAGACGTTGCACGGTCTGGTCCGGACAGGTCACGACCGCCGTGTCGCCCTCGTAGCGCAACGCGTAGGCATCCTCCGTGAGAAGGTCCGTGAAGTTCAGGTCGTCCTCGGTCTCGCCCTGGCCTGCCTGGTAGCAGTCAAAGTCGGCGTTCGCCGTGCGCAGGAACGGGCGCGTAGACCGGGTCCAGAAGGTCGCCGTGTAGTCGCCCACAAAGGTGGCCTCAAGCCGGTCCACCGGCTCGAAGTCCACGCAGCTGTCCAGCTGATGATCCATGCCGGAGCACGCCAGCAGCGGGAAGAGGCAGCTGGCCTCGAACGCCTGCTCGTCGGTCAGGCATTGGTCGCCGGACGGCTCCACCGGGAAGTAGCCCTGAATCTCCTGAATCGGAACGAGCTGCACCTCCGCGTCCGGACAGGTCACCTGTGCGGTGTTCCCATCAATATCGATGCGGAATTGCGCCTGCGTCTCGCCGTCCACCACCTGGATGACGTCGCCGTTCTCGGTCCACTCGTAGCAGGGAGCCTCGTCGCGGAAGGTCTGGACGCGCGACAGGTTCTGATCGAACACAGCGCGCAGGTTGTCCTCGTAGGAGGCGTCGATGACGCCAAACTGGTCCAGCACGCACATGTCGAGCGTCGGCGATTGGCCAAAACACTCGAGGGTCTCGGCGATGCAGCTGGCTTCGAACTGGCTCGGGCATTGCCCGTCCAGGCAGCGCCGGCCCTGGTTGGTCTGGCAGCACGCGGCGCCGTCGCCACACTCGGCGTCGAGGTCGCAGAAGTCGCGGACGGCACCGCACTCGTCCGAGTCGCCACACGCAAAGGTCTGACCCAGGTCACAACAGACCTGTCCGCCGCACAGGGCCGGGTCGCACACGCGCACCGACGGCAGTGAGCAGCAGCTGTCGCCCTGGCCGCAGTGGTCGTCTTCCTCGCACCCGCCGCGCGGGCTGGAGTCCTGACAGTCCTGCCGCGTCAGGCAAGCGTTCTGGTTGCCGAGGTTACAGCAGACCTGCTCCGGGTCCAGACAGTCCGCGCCGTTCTGGCACTGGTCGTCGCGCTCCGCGTTCTCGCAGCTGGCTGGGTTGGGCGGTGCCGGGAAGAACGGCAGCAGGTCGCCGGTGGTGACCACGCTGCGCACATCACCCGGACACTCGATGGTCGCCATCGGGCCGTTGACGCTGATCGTGTAGGCGTCGCCACGGACGGAGTCGAGAATGTCCCAACCCCCTCCCTCGCGCTCGAGCGCCTGGTAACACGGCACGTCGTCCGCATTGGTGGTCAGCCGCCCGCCGAGGGTGTAATGGCGGAAGAAGCGCGCGTTCTGGCCGCCGACGTAGTCCACGTCGATGACGCCCGTCCCCTCATGGTCGATGCACGAGTCCACGAGCTCCGGGCTGCCGAAGCAGGCCAGCAGAGGGCCGATGCAGCTGGTGCGGATGGGGTCGTTGGGATCGGGGCACACATTGGTGTCCAGACACTCCGCGCCGCGCTCGGTCGCGCAGCAGGTTTGGCCTTCCACATCGCAACTGTCGGGCTCGATGGGATTGCACTCCTCAATGGGATTGCACTCGAACTCGGACCCACAGACGTTGTCGGACTGGCGCTGGCAGCACAGCTGGTCGCCGCAGACCGCCGGGTCGCAGACATTGACGAAGTTCAGCGAGCAGCAGCCCTGCCCCTGGGCGCATTGGTCGTCGTCCTGGCACCGCGGGCGCGGCGTGATGCGGCGGCAATCGTCGGGCGCCAGGCACTGGCGCTGCCGTCCCAGGTCGCAACACGTGAACGACGGGTCTAGATCTGCACAGTCTTCGGCGGTATCACACTCGTGGTTGACGACCACCGGCTCGCACAGACCGACCTCCGGCGCCTCGCGCAGATAGTTGCGGACCGTCGCTGCCGGGACCTGTTCCAGGCTGTTGTCCGGGCACGTGATCTGGGCCACGTCGCCGGCGAAGGTCACGGAGAAACGCTCGCGCGTGAACTCATCCGTGATCCTCAGACCGTCTTCGACCTCCACGGACAGGAAGCAGATGCGGTTCCCGTCCCCGGAGCGGCGCGCCTCGTTGCCAAGGGTCACAAAGTGCTGCTCGCGGCCGCCCTCTGCGTAGCTTACCTCCAGAATGTCCAGGTCCTGGTTGTAGGTGCAGCTGTCGAAGGCGTGCTCGGTGCCGAAGCACTCGAAGGTGTCGAACAGGCACGAGTCCGCCCAGGGGTTGTTCAGGTCTTCGCAGGCCTGCACCTCGGCGCAGCGGTTGCCGTTGGGTCCAGGACAGCACAGCGAATCCTGGGGGCATGACTCCGGCACCCCAAGCTCGCAGTCGTCGAGCAGGTTGCACTCGCTTCGCGTTCCGCACGCAGACACCTGCTCCTGAAGGCAGCAGATCTCGCCTTCGGGACACAGGCGCGGGTTGCAGACCCGCACATCGGTCAGCCGGCAGCAGACCTCCTCTTCCCCGCAGGCGTCGTCCTCGAGGCAGACCTCGTGCGGTCGCAGCGCGCGGCAGGCGTTGGCGTCGTCCACACAGAGATTCCGATCGCCGGTGTCGCAGCAAAGGCCCCCGTCGCACGGGTTCTCGTCGTCGCACTCGTCGTTGCGAGGCGCTTCGCCACACGCCGCATCCAAGGGGCGAACAGGCAGGAACTCGAGCACGCGCTCCGCGGGCACGACGCTGATGGACGCGTCCGGGCAGCTGATGATCGCGTTGTCGCCCTCGATCTCCACCAGGTAGGTGCCGCTGCCACCGTGATCGTCGATCGTGTAGGTCTCCGGGTCCACCATGTTGAACGCGTCAAAGCACAGCGTGTCGTTGGCGGAAGTCCGGGCGGCCGGCCGGCCCTGGTCACTGAAAAACAGTGCCTCGCGGCCACCGGTATACTGCGCCTGGATGACGTCCAGCTCGCCAAAATGACCACAGGCGATGAGCCCGACGTTGTCGCCAAAACACTCCACCACGGGGCGCAGACAGCTGGTCTCCCACGGATCGATGACGTCCGGGCATAGGTCCAGGTCCAGAAGGCAGCGGTTGCCCTCCGCCGTGCCGCAGCACAGCCCCTCGTCGCACGGGTTCGCGTCGTCGCAATCGTGGCGATCGAGCACGTCACACAGCGGCTCGGACTCGTCCAGGAAGACGGGAACGAACTGCAGGATCGCGTCTTGTGTCGCGGTCTCCGTGGAGTCGTCGGCGCAGGTGATGGTCGCCACACCGCGGTCGTCCACGACCACGGAGTACGTCTCGCCCGTGTCCGTGTCCTCAAACTCGATGCCATCCCAGGGCCGGTCACCGGTCATCCTCGCGATGTAGCAGTCGTCGTCGCCGTGGTTGGTGGACACGGTGTACCGGTCCGTCTCGACGTCGTGCTCGATGAGGGCGCGCCGCTCGTCTGTGTAGTCGATCGTCGTCGAGGACTCGTTGGGGTCGATGACGCAAGCAGTCGCGACGTGGCCGCGACCAAAGCAGTTCAGCAACGGCGCCAGGCACCCCTCCAGCTCACCACCACCCGGGATCACCGGGCATTGGTCGTCAAACAGGCAGCGCGCCGTGTCCACGACCTCGCAGCATCCAAGGTCCGGGTTGAACTGGCTGCAATCGTCCGGGGAATCGCAGCGCGGCGCGCCAAACTCGACGCACAGCGGGTCGTCCGAGGGCAGGATATGGGGGAGGAACGGGTTCACGTCCTCGCTGGCCTGCTCCTCTTCGGTGCCGTCGGCGCAGGTGATGTGCGCCGTGTCACCGTCGATGCGCACCGTGAACCTGCCGGGCGTGTCTTCCGTGTCGGTGATCTCCCAGGCCAGGTTGCCGTCGTTGCCGACAACGCCTCCGAGCGCCTGGTAGCAGGCGGCGTTGTCGGCGAAAGCCTCAAATGTGTAGCCGGTGTCGTCGTCCCGCAGCCACCGCGAGGCGCGGGCGTTGCCGTAGCTGACCCCGGTGTAACCCGTCACGGAGTTGATGGTGCAGCTGTTCGGCTCGAGCCCGCCGCCCAGGCAGTTGAGCACGTCGTACAGGCAGCTCGACTCCCACTCGGACCGTGGCACATCCGGCGCATCCGGCGTGTCCGACGCATCGCCGTCCGGCGCATCCGGCGTGTCGGCGTCTGCGTCCGGCGCGTCCGGCGGCACGTCCGCGTCGGGGGCGACGTCCGTGTCACCCGCGTCCGCGTCAGGCGTCCCAAAGTCGGGCAATCCCGTGTCGGGAATGTTGACGATCGGATCCTTGGTGTCCCCACAGGAGCAACTCGGCGACAGCGCAATGCCGGCGACGAGGAGCGTGATGGGTACGAGGCGACGGAGAATGTCGAGGGGGGACTTGCCCCCACCCGAACCTTCGGATCGCTGACGCATGGCCGGCTCCATGAACTTTCTGGAAATACGTGATCTTGAGGGTCCGATCACTGGATCGACGTTCCCATTTGCGGCCGGAGGACCGGGGCAATGCCCGCCCTTCCGGGGTCACGACGGCGAGCGCACACGCGCGTCACGTGAACACTTGCATCCCCTGTTGGGCCTTGGAGGAACCGGCACCACCCCGTTCCATCGGCCCCCTGACGGGATGCAGCATACGTTACACGCCTTCTCTCGAAGTCCTGCTGCCTACTCGCTGCGCCACCGCAAAAGGTAGCAGCAAAGGCGCCCGAAGGGAAACAACTGGGTGTGTGGAAGGGACGGGAAGCGGGGCCACCGCGGGACTACTTCTGCTCGGCCCCGGCGCCGAAATTGGTGAACAACTCGTCTACATGCGCGGCACGGTCGGGGTCGCCAAAGAAGTTGTAGCCCGGCTGCCGCATCGCCTCCGGCATTTTTGGCCCCAGCAGCTCGTCGAGCGCTTTGCGGAACTTCTTGTCGGCGGTGCCACTGAAGATGCTGGCCAGGATGTTCGAGCCGGACACATCCACCTCGAACTCTCCCTTGGAGAAGTTGTACCCCACCTCGGCCAGCTCGAAGTTGAACGGCCCGCTGCCGTCCACGAAGATCGGCGGATCGAAGTCGATCTTGAGCCGGCTTCCGCTGATACGGACATGCAGGTTCGGGTCCCTCGGGATGAGGATGGTCGCGTCGTCGCTCTCGATGACGTACCGCCCCTTCTTGTCTCTGGGCGACTCCTCGATCAGCGACTGGATCGGCCCCTCGCCCGGCTTCACACCGACGCCTGCGCGCGCGGCGATGGGTCCGACCAGCATGTTCTGGATGCGGGAACGGATCATCGCGTTCTCGAGGCGTCCGAGGCCGTCGAGCGAGAAATCGCCGGTCTTCACATCGTACCGGGCGCAGTAGAACCGCCCCATGACACCCAGGTCCGGCAGCACCAGCCGGATGCCCGCCGCGGACCGGACGCTGATCTCGGTCTCATCGGCGCGCAGATCGACCTCGTCGCCCTCGTTATTGTAGAGCAGGACCCGGCCGATGGTCTCGTCCTGGTAGTCGAACCACGGCGTGCGCTCCTGCGCATAGGGTCCGAGACCACTCATGGTCTCCTTACTCTCCTCACCGGCCAGCCCGAGACCGCGCGCCC